>CAYGQU010000096.1:0-8793 GCA_964352045.1 uncultured Planctomycetaceae bacterium | reverse complement strand
TCGCATTCTTCGGTACGGCGATTTGATCAACGTCGGCCGTTCGACCTTGCTCTACGGAACACGTGAGCAGATTGCTGCCGAGATGGATAAGAACCGACCCGAAGGGGACGCGTCTTCCAAGATGCCAATGATCGAAGAGGGGATTTCTGTTACCGGCCCAAGTGGTTCGTTTGGTAACCAGGATGATGTCAGCGAATCGATCTCAATTGAGCTCAATCTCAGCGATTCCAATGCCTTTCCGAGCACGCTCCACTTGCCCGACCCACCCGAGTTGCCCGAAGGACTAAGCCCCGCCCAAGGGGCCCAGCTTTCGGAACTGATCGAGTACTTCCACCTCAGGACCCGCGTGCTGCTCGACGGAATTGTCATAAAAGACGATGGCGAGCCGATCGAGATCGACCAAGAGCGGTGGCAAGAAATGCTCGATGTGCAATCACAATTGGCACAGTATCTTCGCCTCATCGGCGAACCGCATAGTAAATAATCACGCTGGTCCAAAATAATCACACTGGTCCAATCCTATCGGGTCGTGGTTTCTAGAGGGCTTGCACGGTAAGATGGAGGAACGATTCTCCTATTCACAATACCTTGCCTTCATGGCATGGTTTTTTCGATACTAAGCTGAAGTTGCCGCCATGGATGCCGACACGACCTCCTCGATCATCTCCCCCCCTGCCAAGCAATTTGTCCACCTACATTGCCATAGCCATTTCAGTTTGCTCGACGGGGCTAGCCCGATCAAAAAGCTTGTTGCACGAGCTAAAGAGCTAGGGATGAACTCGCTGGCGCTCACAGACCATGGCAACCTTTATGGCGCGCTCGAGTTCTACCAGGTCTGTCGTGATGCGGGGATCAATCCCATTGTTGGTTATGAGGCCTATATAGCGCCAGGCAGTCGGTTCCAAAAAGGGGGTGCTACCCGCAGCAAGGAAGCCGCCTATCACCTCACCCTATTGGCCCAAAATCGTACGGGGTTTAAGAACCTTGTGAAGATGGCAAGTCGGGCGTTTTTGGAGGGGTTCTATCACAAACCACGTATCGACAAGGAACTACTCGAAGCTCACAGCGAGGGGATCATCTGCCTCAGCGGTTGCGTTAGTGGCGAACTCAGTCGGACGTTGCTTTCGGGATCGACGGCCGATGAAGCGATGCAGCAGGGGGCTGAGATTGCTTCATGGTTTAGCAAGCAATTTGGTGATCGTTACTTCCTCGAGATCCAAGACAACGGCGTCGAGATCCAACAAACGGCCAAACAGCTAACCGTCGATCTAGCGAATCACATGGGATTGCCCCTTGTAGGTACATCGGATGCCCACTACGTCAATCAGGAGGATGCCGAGGCACAGGACGTGCTCCTTTGCATCAATACGGGCCGGTATCGGACCGATACGAATCGGATGAAAATGGAAGGGGATCAATTCTTCCTCCGTTCGCCCGAGCAAATGTACGAAGCGATGCCCGACATGGAAGAGGCGCTTAAGCAAAGCCAGCTAATTGCCAACTCGGTCGATTTACAACTCGATTTAGATCAACGCTACTTCCCTGTCTTTGTTCCACCCGACGAGAAAACTTCGGGCGATTACTTACGCGAGCTTTGTATCGATGGTTTGAAAGAGCGCTATGCAAAGGTCCCCGAGCGTTGGCAAGATGCTCCATTTGACGCCGAGGGCGACGACTCGGGCGAACTCTCCGACGAAGTCATCGCTCGGCTCGACCGAGAGATGGACGTCATCAATAAGCTTGGCTTTCCTGACTATTTTCTGATCGTTTGGGACTTTGTTCGCTATGCGGTCGAGAACGACATTCCATGCACGGCTCGTGGGTCGGGCGTTGGATCGATCGTTTGCTTCGCATTGAAGATGAGCCACGTCTGTCCGCTCAAGTACGACTTGCTATTTGAACGATTCCTCGATGAAAGCCGACTCGAAGCGCCGGATATTGATATCGACTTCTGCAAAGAACGTCGTGCTGAGGTCATTCAGTATGTAAAGGACACCTACGGCGAAGAGAACGTCGCGCAGATCGGTACTTTTGGCACCCTAGCCGCGAGAGCTGCGATTCGGGACGTTGGTCGCACGATGTCGATACCTATTTTTCAGGTCGATAAGATTGTCGCGATGGTTCCCGATCAATTAGGCATTAGCCTCGATTCGGCACTCGAACAGTCGGATGAACTCAAGGCGGCTTACGATGGTGACCCTGAAACCCGCGAGCTGCTCGACTTAGCTCGCAAGATCGAAGGCCTCGCCCGCAACGTCGGCACCCATGCAGCAGCAGTGGTGATTGCCCAAAAGCCGGTCGAAGAATACGTACCACTTCAAAGGGTTAAGGGAAAGACCGAAGTCATCACGCAATGGGCAATGGGGGACGTCGAGCGTGCCGGCCTGCTAAAAATGGACTTCCTCGGGCTGCGAAACCTAACGATCCTTGCCAAGAGCATTGATTTAATCGAGCAAACCACCGGCGAGCGTGTCGATCCGTACTCCTTCCCACTCGATGATAAAGCATCTTACGAATTGCTCTGTCGTGGTGAAACGAAAGGGATCTTTCAGCTTGAGTCGGGGGGTATCCGTGATTTGTTACAACGAATGAAGCCGGACAAATTTAACGATATCATCGCAACGGCAGCTCTTTACCGTCCCGGCCCGCTTGAGGGGGGGATGGTCGATCAGTACATCGAAGTGAAGCATGGCCGTCGTGCAGCCGAGTATCCGCACCCCGTGATGGAATCGATTCTTGAAGAGACGCACGGTGTGATGGTCTACCAAGAACAGGTGATGCGGATTTTGAATAAACTTGGAGGCATCGAGCTGTCGAGTGCGTATTCGTGTATTAAAGCGATCAGCAAAAAGAAGCTGCCGATGATCGCAAAGTTCCACGAAGAGTTCCTCAATGGAGCCGAAGCCCAAGGGCTTGATCGCAAGAAGGCAGAAGAGCTATTCGAGATGATCAAGAAGTTTGCCGGCTACGGCTTCAACAAAAGCCACTCGACCGCTTACGCCCTCATCGCTTTCATGACTGCCTACCTCAAGGCACACTACCCCGTCGAATTCATGGCGGCATTGCTTTCGGGTGATATCCCAGGCCGTAACTTCAAGAGCAAGGATGCTTTGGTCGAACACCTTGAAGACTGCAAGCGGATGAAAATCGAAGTCGTTGCTCCTTCGGTTAATCTTTCCGATACGGACTTTGCAGTGGTCGATGCCCCCGGTGATGAAAATCATACGAAGAAGATTGTATTTGGCTTGAGTGCTATCAAAGCGTGTGGCGGAGGGGCAGCCGACGCGATTGTTGCCGCTCGTATAGCTGAGGGACCGTTCAAAGACCTTTACGATTTTTGCGAACGGGTCGATCCTTCGTCGTGTAATCGTTCGACGATTGAAACGCTCGTTAAAAGTGGCGCGATGGATTGCTTTAGCGATAACCGTGCTTCGCTTACTGCCGGCATCGATCGAGCAATGCAGTCGGGAGCTTCGATTCTGAAGGACCGTAAGAGTGGGCAAAAAGGTTTGTTCGATTCGTTTGACGAGGCGGAGGAAGAGGAAGCAGTCGTTGCCCCACTGCCTGACGTTCCCGACTACGACGAAAAAGAAATGCTCACGCTAGAGAAAGAGGTGCTGGGATTTTATCTCACTAGCCATCCACTCGCCGAGCATGAAAAGACGCTAAAAACCTTTTGTTCCCATACGAGCATCAATTGCTCTTCGCTCGAACACCGTACGGAAATCGTCCTGGGGGGTATGCTCGCGGCAATCAAAATGTCGCACACGAAAAACCCGAAGCCGGGCGCTCCGTCTAAGTACGCCATGTGGGATCTCGAGGACATGGATGGCATCATGCGGTGCATCCTGTGGCCCGAACAGTTTGCCCAGTATGGTCACTTGGTCGAAGCCGAAGCGATTGTTGGCATACGTGGCGCAATCGACCGCCGGCCAGGTGCCGAAGAAGTGAATCTCATCGTCAACGAAATCATGCCCATCGAGGAGTTGGCCACACGTTTCACCAGCGGCGTGGTGATTAACATCAGTGAGAAATACCATGGCATGGAAAAGCTGGAGACGCTGCGAGAGATCGTGCGTGGTTATCCTGGCCAAAAAGGAATGAAGCTTCGTCTCGACCTTGATCTTGACGGTGGGGAGGGGGGGTACGTCATCGCCGACTGCCCACGCAGGATCGATCTCTGCCCTGAGTTGCGCCAACGTGTTGAAGAATTACTCGGCCCAGGAAATTTCCGATTAACGGGCGGTGCCCCACCACCAAAGGCACCGCAACAGCGTCGTGGGCGTGAGCGAAGCCGAGCTTAGTGTGGTCTGAACCACAAAGACACCAAGCTCACGACGATAGTCGAAAAGAAAATGAATCACGACGACACAACGAGCACGACGGCCAACGCAGTTGGTTTACCTTATATTGCTAGGGGCGTTTTCAAACTATTTTCTTTATTCTAAGAGTCAATAAGAAGGAACCGCCAAGGTGTGCTTTAGCACAAGAGATCTTTTGAGAAACTACGGTACTGAAGACCACAACACCGCTTATCCGTTGTAGTTTCTATTAAATCTCTACGCTTCTAATTCTTGAAATCGCTGTGCCAAGACACAATAAAACGAAAGCGTGCGGTTCCGGAACCGATTGACTGGCACTGGCAATGGACTCAGCACTCTTTCCGTAATTGTCTCGCCATAACAAGTATTGATCGTTGCCGATCACCCCACCGACCGTATCGTTCAGCAGCGTTCCTGCAACCGATCCTAAATTATCTCGCCAGACGGTGTAGTCAGCGGCATCGACGGTGCCGTCGTTGTTGTAATCGCCGGGGACGACGTAGTCATGGGCGTGCGATGGCAGGTTGGCTTCTGCCAGTGTGCTCGTCTCGGTGCCATACTCTTGTCCGATGGATATTGTGGATAGTCCCGTCCCTGTGCCGATACCTACGGGAACGCGACCGTGCAAATCAGGGAGGTTAAATATACCTGATTGAATTGTTCCCCCGAAGTCAGTCCAGTAGAGAGAGAAAAGCGCGGTGTTACTCGCAATCGGTAGTGCTTGACCTTCTGCTGTCGCAAAACCGCGGGGGGCGTAGTTGCCAGCAAAAATGGGAATCGAAGCCTGCAAGGGATTGGAACTACCGATAGCGGCCGGAGTCAATTCAGAATCGGAGTTGTCGGAAGAAGTTGGTTCTCCTAACGCCTCGGCTGCCGAAGGGGCTGATGGGAAAACGCCTTGGAGCGCTACGATATAATTCATTGCTAAGGTTGGTTGCAAGTTGCTTTGAGCAGTTGCTCCACCGGTTGGATCGGTCTCCCCTAATTCATTGGGAAGATCGTGCGAGTGCGATGGCATTTGCGAACTACTAAGCGTTTCGCTTTCATTGCCTAAAGTTGATCCTTCGTTTCGGCTGGTTATTCCTGACCCACTGCCAGCATTAACAATTGCTCGTCCTCTAAGGTCGGGTAAAGCAAAGGTTGTACTACCGTTGCCACCATACATGGTTCCTAAAACCGAAAATAATACTGGGTTCTCGCCAATGGGTAACAACTGTCCTTCCGCTTTAGCCCAACCGGAAGGGACTTGATCATGTGCGATCCAAGTTACTTCACCATAAAACGGTTCGTCATTTTGTCCGCCCGTACCAATTTGTCCTATGTCGCTTGGTTCGGAACCGATGATCGTTGAGCTACGAGAAGGATACTGCCCAGAGAGCGATATGATTGGATTTAAAGCCAAAGAGGGCTGCATGTTGGAGTGTTCGATATTTTGCCCTGTAGGCGATGTCGTGAAGCCGCTGCCAAAATCATGGGTATGACTCGGTAGATTTGCTTCCGTAAGTGTGACTTGTTTGTTGCCCACGTACTGACCAAGTGAATAGTTAGGTAGCAGATCGCCTTGGCCAGTTCCAATCGCTGTTCGACCACGCATGTCAGGGAGCTGAAAATTGGTTTCGCCATTTCCTCCAAAAAAGGTTCCCAACTTACTAAAAAGTGATTGGTTCGTACCAATATCCAAGGTTTGCCCCTCCGCCACAGACCAACCCGCAGGAACGACGTTGTCTGAACCGAATAGTGCAACTTCGCCCAAGTCATTATAATTACCGCTAGTCCTAATAAGGTAAACCAGACCAAGCGAAGGTTGTGAATTATCAAACGCTGTGCCACTACCTGTGGAGAGCGTCGTCTCAGCTTGACTGAATATCGCACCCGCTAGAAAGGTTGTTGTCGCGACGGTTAGCTTAATTCTTTCGAGAAACGACGTTGAGATTTGAGACATACCAATACCTATGATTTTCTGAGAAGCAGTCAGCGAGAATTTGCCGCTCAGAATTCGACGCTGTGAGTACGGCACTACGTAGAGGATAGCTGATGGGAATGAAGATAAACACGCTGATTTTGTGCCAATATTTCGATAATTCACGCAAATAAGGCCCATTTGCCAAGTCGCCCGATTTGGATCAGACTGGGGGGCTACTAATATCCTTCCTACCCCGACTGATAACGCGACAAAGCATGTCTCAACTCCAACGTATTCTTGTTACCGGCGGTGCCGGATTTCTTGGCTCACACCTGTGCGAACGTTTGATCGACCATGGGCATGATGTCATTTGCGTCGATAACTTCTTTACGTCGCAAAAATCAAATGTTGTGCATTTGCTCGACAAGCCGAATTTTGAATTAATTCGCCACGACATTACGCATGACTTGTGGCTGGAAGTCGATCAGATTTATAACCTTGCCTGTCCTGCGGCACCGGGCCACTACCAGTACAATCCGATCAAAACGATGAAGACCTCGGTCATGGGGTCGATCAATTTGCTCGGTATGGCCAAACGTTGTAATGCAAAAATCTTGCAAGCATCAACGAGCGAAGTTTACGGCGATCCCGAGATTCATCCCCAGCCCGAATCGTACCGAGGCAGTGTCAATCCAATTGGCCTTCGCGCGTGTTACGACGAAGGCAAGCGAGCTGCCGAAACGTTATTCATGGATTATCATCGCCATAACAAAGTGAATGTTCGAGTCGTTCGCATCTTCAATACCTACGGACCTCGGATGCACCCGTTCGATGGCCGAGTCGTTTCGAACTTCATTCGTCAGGCATTACATGGGGAAGACATCACCATTTTTGGCGATGGCAGCCAAACGCGTTCGTTCTGCTATCGTGATGATCTTATCGAAGCGATGATTCGCATGATGAATGGATCGGATGACTTCGTTGGACCAGTCAACATTGGTAACCCAGGTGAATTCACGATTCTTGAACTGGCCGAGAAAGTGATAGAAATCACGGAATCAAAATCAAAGATCGTTCACCGTGAATTACCATCTGATGATCCGACGCAACGTCAGCCAGATATTACGCTAGCGAAGAAGCATCTTGATGGTTGGGAACCGAAGGTTGCACTGGACGAAGGCTTGAAGAAAACGATCGATTGGTTCAAGACGGTCAGCCTTGATGATTTCCGTGCCCCGACGCCCAACTATTGATCCTGAAACGGATTTGTTTCTAAATACCCAATGATTGCCCTGCGTCGTTTGACATTAGCGTTTGCGTATTAAATCGACGAGGAGTGCTACGCCAACGCCAGCCGCATCGGCAACCCAATCTGCCAAGTCACAACTTCGACCAAAGTAGGGTTGGGTTAGCTCGTCAAAAACGCCGTAGGCAAGTACGCCCATGACAATAATCAATCGAGTTCTAAAACGACTGGAACTACCTAGCCTTCTTGCGGTAATAAATAGAACCGTGGCAAGCACGAAATAAGCGCCCGCATGTATGACTTTATCAAAGTCAAGCAAATTACCCACGATTGCTTCTGGCGCAGGCAAGTGGGTTGCGATCACAAGGGTAAGCCAATAAGAGACCGCAATCGCTGACCACAACATGGCACGTCGGCCGTATCGGCGATGAAAACTTATTGGGGGTTCAATACCTGATTGAACTGATGGATCAACGGTCAAAGGATCAGCGCCTTGCGAATCGAGCATCGAGCTAGGTGGGTTGAGCGTTGGTAGGGTAAGGGGCATAGGCGGGAGTTTCATTTTCGCTTAGGACGTCGTTGTAAGGTAGCCCCAACTCGGGTTTCTAACGAGAATGGTCTATTCAGCAAGGATTCGATTCTAAAAATCATAACGGCACCCCCCCACGACAGGGGTGAGCTGTCTCGGTAAACATACGATATGAAAACCCTATTGGTTCCCAAACGATGAGAAGAATTTCCGACCGATGTTGATTCCGCAGCCAGAAGACCTTTTTTTTCAGCAGCTAGCATTACAAGAGGCCCAACAGGCGGCCCTTGAGGGCGAGGTTCCTGTAGGAGCAATTATCGTTCACCACGATCAGGTTATCGCTTCAGCACACAACCAACGGGAGACGCTCCGCGATCCCACGGCTCATGCCGAGATGATCGCCATCACACAAGCGGCCGAGTCGCTCGGCGCATGGCGGCTCGAAGACTGCACGCTCTATGTCACGCTCGAACCATGCCCCATGTGTGCCGGAGCGATCGTGCAATCAAGAATCCCGCGTGTTGTCTACGGGGCATCGGACCCCAAAGCGGGCGCAGCCGAAAGCCTGTATCGCATTCTCACCGACCAACGATTGAATCACCGCTGCGATGTTATTGCCGGTGCGTTGGCCGAAGAATGCGGCCAATTACTGAGTGAATTTTTCCGTAGCCGTCGGAAGTGAAATTCTTAATTGACATTCGATGCCAAAAAACTTCGCTTTGACAGCGTTGGAGGTAGTTCTCCAAAGTTGTTGGCAGGCGCGTCATCGCCTGCGCCCAGCACAATCGTGCTA
>CAYGQU010000095.1:0-8867 GCA_964352045.1 uncultured Planctomycetaceae bacterium | reverse complement strand
GTCTCGATATGAGATTAGTGTCTGTATTTGAGATATTTTCTACTGGGGTCGATCCTTTTCGCTCGTCGGCCTCTAATCCTGGCATATCTTGCCCTTTAGCCCCGGACTAAGGATGCCGATAGCCCTAGAATTCTGACGAACTCGATCCCTACCCACTACCTTTACTGGATAACACAACTTTCGATGACTTCAACACTTGATTCCGAATCAATCCGTAAGCGACAAGCTCGTCTTGTTGAACAAATGCAACATCGGGGCTGTGGTCTTGCTGTTTTTACCCGACATGAATCGATTCAATGGCTGACAGGGGCCTGGGTAGGCCCCCTTTGGCAGCCTGTCGTAGCAATAGATGATCAAGGGATTGTGAGTCTTATACTGCCAAGCCGAAAGGTAGAGACCCCCGCTGTGGCAGACGCTATCCATCCTTACGAGGAAAAACGCCTTTCGACCATGTGCGATGCTAGCGAACAGATGACTAATGCGCTGGAAGTGATGTTTGACAATTTGACTTCAGCCCCCCCCGCCAAGGCGGCTTGTGAATTTACCGTTGCCCCTCGGCAACTTATCCAGGCTCTTTCCGGCGATTGGGTTGATTTTGATCCAATACTATTTCGGTTACGTCGCAAAAAAGAAGCCGACGAACTCGCCATGCTGCGCCGTGCAAATGATGCAAATCGTAAGATGTACGAAAAAGCTCGCGAGATTATTCAGCCGGGGCTCAATGAACTTGATCTTTACAACGAATTGCATTCGGTAGCCGTCCGTGAGCTAGGCGAACCACTAACTTACTTTGGGCAAGACTTTCGGGCTAATGCCCGCGGCGGTGCGCCACGCGATCGGGTTGCCGAGGGGGGAGAACTCTGGATACTCGATCTTGGCGTTGGCTACCGAGGCTATTTTTCGGACAATGCCCGAACGATCGCAGTGAGCGAGCCTGACACCAAGCAGCTGCAGGCCTGGAACTTCATTGCAGAAGTCTTTGAAGTGATCGAGAACACGGTAGCTCCTGGCGTAAGTTGTAAAGCGCTCTACGAGGGAGCCCAGCAGATGCTTGAAGAAGCTTCGCCTTGGATCTTCAACCACCACCTAGGCCATGGCGTGGGGCTAGCACCTCATGAAGGACCACGGCTAAATCCCAATTGGGATGACAAATTTGCCATTGGTGACTTCTTTGCTGCCGAGCCAGGGCTGTACCACGATGACCTAAAGCATGGAATTCGTCTCGAACAGAACTATGTCGTCACCGAATCGGGAGTCGAGCTGATGACTGATTGGCCATTGGACTTGTAAACCCCTGGGGATAAACACAAGAACTAGTACATAAGAGAGTGCCTGAAAAAACTTAAAAAAGCAGTAAAGCCAATAATTCAGACACCTTCATTTACAATAGCAGGCCTCCCTAAAAAGGAAATGTGGGGGAAACTGCTTATAAAACACCCTCCAAGCCGCTATTGACCCAGCAGGCAAGTCACCTAAACTCCGCAAGTCGCTTAATTTGATCGCTTTACCTGCTGAGTTGGAATTTAAGTGAATCGGATCGACCTATCAGTCAATCTGCTAGGCAAGATAGAACTCGTTGCTTGCAAGGAAGTAGCATGCCCCCCTTCGTCGATATCCATTGCCATCTGTTACCTGCGATCGACGATGGAGCGAAAGATGAAGCCGACTCACTAGCAATGGCTCGTATGGCCGTTGAGCATGGCGTTGACTCGCTTGTGGTTACACCCCACCAATTGGGTAACTTCGCTTTCAACCAAGGAGATGCCATCCGCCAGCAGACCGAAGCGTTGCAAGCAAGGCTTCGGCAAGAAGCGATTCCGCTAAGTATTTTACCTGGTGCCGATGTTCGAATCGAAGATGGCATGATCGATCAATTACTCAGTGGCGAGGTCCTCACGCTCGGCGATCATCGTAAGCACATTTTGCTTGAGCTTCCTCATGAGCTTTATTTTCCACTCGAGCCCGTGCTCGATGTATTATCTCAGCAGGGCATGGTTGGCATTTTGTCTCATCCGGAAAGGAATCAAGGCCTCCTTCAGCAACCCCGATTAATCGAAACGCTTGTTGATTATGGTTGTTTAATGCAAGTAACAACAGGAAGCTTGGTCGGAGGATTTGGACCCGCTAGTCAACAGCTTGCTGAGCACATGGCCGCAAGGGGAACAATACATTTCCTTGCTACCGATGGCCACGGTGCCAAGTCACGACGGCCCCGCATGTTAGATGGCTACCAAGCGGCAACAAAAATCGCTGGCGAAGAGGCGGCAACCAAATGGTGTAGCGATTTCCCAAGAGCTGTCTTCGAGGCGAAGGAGGTCCCAGCCGGGCGGGTGGCAACAGCTAGGCCAAAGCAAGCAGGTTGGACCTTTTGGAGACGCCGGTCGGCTTAATGGAATTGCTTGCCAGCGATCATCGATGGTCACGACGCGATGCTCTTAAAGCAGCGTGTTTGGCTCTCTGCACAACGCAACCGATTCGCTTATTGGCAGCTACCCCATCGAGACATTGGATCGATCAACGGCAGGTGGGTCCGTTCGTATATCGTGCGACCTTTCCACTTACCGAGGCAGAGACAACGCGCGTGGGACTTCCCTCGCTTGAAACGGAGCTGCGTCGCGTTTTATCGCTTTCGCCTTGTCGTGAAATGATAGATGTGCTGATCTATGAGACACGGTCGGAGCATCGTCAAGCACTCGTGCAACAGCATCCAAACGCCCCCTATCGTCGTGCCCTCTATGTCAAGCAAGGAGATCGAGCGACCGTCTATGCCTACAAACATTCGGAACTTGCGATCGACTTACGACACGAATGCACTCATGCCTTGTTGCATGCCGACCTGCCGATGGTACCCCTTTGGCTTGATGAAGGATTGGCCGAGTACTTTGAACCACCGCAAGTAGAACGACCCAAGGGTGATTCGCATCTCAATGCGTTGCGCTGGGATCTCCGACTGGGGCGTCTCAAAACTTTGTCGGAATTAGAATCCGAGTTCGACTTGGCTAAATTTCATGGCGATGACTACCGTTTCGGATGGGCTTGGGTCCACTTTATGTTGCATGGCCCCAAAGAAGCGAACCTTGTTCTCTGGCAATATCTTGCCAGCATCCGACGCCAAGAACCGCCAGGGAAGATATCCACCATCTTGGCCGCCAAGCTACCAAATCTTGAAAAACAATTTGTTGCGCATTTCCGCAATTGGCCGAGGGTTCTAAGGGAAATAGCCGCCAAATAGTTTTAGTTAGTGCCCACCCAATTATTTTTGCTAGCAAATTCAAATATGCGGCTTTCCAGGTTCAGCTTCTTATTGGCAGATGCCGACTCTAACGAATAATTACCCGTTTATAGATGATGGTCACGGTTGATCTGGACCGAATTCTAACGGGCTAGCCCACAACTGCCATGCAAGACATGTGCGTGTGCTTCAGCACACAAACCGTCATGACTTGCTCTGGGTCCCTAGATAGGGAACCAATTATTCAATCTAAGGAGAGATACAAGTTATGAAAATTCGTTTCCTACAACGCCTAGCGACTGCTGTCGCTTGTCTTGGAATGCTCTTGCCTCAGGCAGCCTTCGCTGCTCCTGCTGCTCAAGTTGCTGATGTCGCTCTACGCGATGGCGGTATCTTTGTCGGCAAGGTCGTATCAACACAAGGCGCACCGGTTGCGGCCACGACGGTTTCAATTCGCCAAGGAGCCAACGAAGTAGCACAGACAGTAACGAACGAAGAGGGGGTCTTCGCAGCTCAAGGACTTCACAACGGCGTCTACCAAGTAGTTGCCGACAAAGGAGTTGCCTCCTACCGATTCTGGTCACCAGAAATGGCACCCCCCGCTGCCAATAATTCGGCATTAATCGTAACAGGAAATACGGTAGTTAACGGACAAGGTGGCGGAATCGGCACCTGGGTTCGTAACCACCCGATTCTCGTCGCTGCTGGTGTTGCAACGGCCATTGCAGTTCCAATCGCAGTTGCTGACGACGATGATCCTGCTAGCCCCTGATCCTGCTAGCCCCTGATCCGATTGCTTCTTAACAAGCTGATTCGGATCAATCATCATAAGCCGGCAAGAAGAAAAGCAAAACCAAAAGCCTCGTGAATCTTAGATTTGCGAGGCTTTTTTGTATAAATTTTGGCCTGGGAGTCATTGACTTTTTCTTCTATAAGGCTTGCACAACCGTTAAGACTAACGGCAAAACACGCATCTTGTTCGGAGATCGTTTCTATGAATGCCAATCAGCAAACGAAGTTAAACCAGTACTTGCTTTCGCTACTTCTGCTAGCATTTTTGAGCCTAGGGTCAATATCGCCAGTTGCTGCAAAAAACAGAACAAGTTCAATCCTTGATGTAAAACTTCATTCTGAAGGGTTACTCGTTGGTCAACTGTTTAGTAATAGTGGCACCCCGCTGGTTGGTACTGAGGTAACGCTCTCGATGGTCAATGGCATGGGTGCCAAGGCGATCACAAATGAGCAGGGAGGATTCGCGTTTTCTGGCGTTAGCGGTGCCGTGCATCTTTCATCCGACCAAGTTAGTCGAACCGTGCGAGTTTGGCAGCATGATGCTGCCCCTCCGAATGCTGCTCCAGCCGTTCTACTTGTTCAGCAAGACGAACTAACTCGGGGACAACACCACTCGCCACTAGCTAATAACATTGTCAAACGAACAAAACGCCTAATGGCAAATCCATTGATCGTTGCCGGCATTGTTGGCACGGCGGTTGCTATCCCTGTGGCAATTCATAACAACGATGATGATCCTGCCAGCTAGGCACTCGCAAAGTGCCTAATCCTAGCTTGTTGATGACTATGCTCTAGAAGCCGCAGAGTTTAACTCGTCAGGGCAGTTCTATCTCTAACGCTGTTGGGTTCGGCTGCACCGAGGGGAGCTTGTTAACCGATGTTGTAGGAGAGGGCGACAGGGTCGTTGCCCTGCTGGTTGATTTGCTTCAACTAGCCTCGTATCAGCTGCGGAGCAGGGTAGCATGGCAGTTAGCGGATTTTTCAAGTACGCGCGTCTCGCTCTCTTCTCGAAAGAGTCGAGTGATCGGCAGCTTTACAGGCTGGTTAAAAAACAACAAACCCGTCGTGTAGTTGAGCTAGGCATCAGCTCCCTAGAGCGTACGGTGGAAATTGTCAATTTGGCGGCGAGTACTTCGCCCCAGGCAAAGATCCAGTACAGTGGATTCGATTCCTTCGAAGAACGGGCGAAAAGTCTTGATCCGCTTTCGTTAATCGAAACGCATCGAACACTTGCAAAGACCGAAGCTGCCTACCGCCTTACGCCGGGGCCCGTCGCCGAGGGGCTGCCCAGCATGGCAAACTCGCTCCCTGACACCGATCTGCTTATCGTTTCAGAATTGATTTCCGACGCTCAATTAGAACCAATCTGGTTCTATCTACCAAGAATGTGCCATCCAGGAACGCTTGTCCTAAGAAAAATTGCTCCGTCGCCAGGAGCACAAGAAACGACCGATTGGCAGGCCATTTCGCTTACCGAAGTCGATCGTCGGGCTAATCTTAATCTGACTCGAATGGCTGCTTAAGCGATTGCGACCCGCTGGACTAGCTTCAAGGCTTCAAAATTCAGTTGCTTACAGGCTCAAGAGCAAGGGTTTTAAGTTGAAAATATCTTATTTCCAATAACTGGTCATCATGACAGTTTTTCGCGAACTAGCTAGGATAAGATGCGTAGTAGCTTACTAAGGTACGCTTAGTCGTATCGGAGTAAGTGCGAATAAGCCTAAATAAGGTACGCATCTAGTGTCGGATTCAAATCTTGAGAATGCGGAAACAATCGCATCACCCGTGTCGGGATTGCCTGCTGGTGATTCGATCAACGGTCGTAACAATGCTGTACGCAATTCAAGCGGAGCAATCAGTGCTGCTGCGCGTGGATTTGTTCGCTTGGTCGAAGGATCTCAACCACACCTAAGCAGCGAAACACGCAAAATCCTGAGAGAGAGACTGCTGATTGCTGCCTCGCTCTTTCTAGCAGGTTTCTTTGTCTTTTTAATGCGCAATCTTATGGTCAATCCGGTCTGGTCCGGTATCCAAGGGGTTGTGCTTTACACTCATATGGCCGTTACCGTTGCCATGGGGTTGTTGGTACTTTGGTTAGCAAAAGTCAAAGAGCATACTACAACGAGAATTTACGTCGCCGAATTACTAACCTTTGGTATCCCTGCCTGTCTGTTTACTCTTATTTCGCTTGCTAATCTTTCACTTGCCGCGAATCTTAAGCAAGGGGCTTTCTTACCAATTATCGTCGTTCCGTGGATGATACTGATCTTCACCTACGCACTATTTATTCCCAACACCTGGAAACGGTCGCTTTGGGTTATTGTTCCTTTTGGCTTGCTTCCCATCGCAATTGCTCACGGTCAAAACCAAATCTGTTCAGGGATGCAAAATTGCATCGCTCAAAAAACGTTTGCCAACTATCACACACAACAAGACCTAGTCATGTTGCTCACGATGGTAATCGCCGTTGTTGGGGTTTACACGATCAACAATCTTCGTCGCGAAGCCTTCGAGGCAAAGCAATTGGGGCAATACCGCCTTGCAAAACGAATTGGAAGCGGCGGCATGGGCGAAGTCTATTTGGCCGAACATCAAATGATGAAACGCCCCTGCGCTATCAAAGTCATACGCCCCGAAAAAGCAGGTGATCCCCATACACTGGCACGATTCGAGCGAGAAGTACGCATGACGGCCAAGCTCTCGCATTGGAATTCGGTCGATATTTATGACTATGGCAATGCCGAAGATGGAACCTTCTATTATGTGATGGAATACTTGCCTGGCCACAACACGGGTGAGTTAGTCACAATGGCTGGACCACTTTCCCCTGCAAGGGTTGTTTATTTGATGGATCAAGTCTGTCGAGCGCTTTCCGAGGCGCACAACATGGGGCTCGTACACCGCGATTTGAAGCCCGCAAACATCTTCTGTGCATTGCGAGGTGGCCAATACGATGTCGCTAAGCTACTCGACTTCGGACTTGCCAAACCAACGGTTACGGCAGCCGTGAATGAAGCTGAATTAACTCAAGAGGGAGCTATCACCGGCTCACCCATGTTCATGTCTCCCGAACAAGCGACAGGCGAACGCGAGGCAGACGTCCGTAGCGATATCTACTCACTCGGTTGCGTACTTTACTTTTTGCTAACAGGTCGCGCCCCGTTTGACTACAAGCAATCGGTCAAAGTCATTATCGCCCATGCCTCGGAAGAGGTTCTTCCACTACGTAATTTCAATGAATCGGTTCCGATTGACCTAGAAGAGATCGTCTTGCAATGCCTAGAAAAAGATCCGAAAAATCGCTTCCAGACGGTCGAAGAGCTTCGGATTGCCATGTCGGAACTCGATTTAGAGGATATTTGGTCAGCCGAAATGGCAGCCGAATGGTGGAACTGTAACGGCTGTCCCCAACGCAAAGCTTTCGATGCCGCGGCAATGGCACTTGTATAGCGGCATTTGTTTAACGCTTCTCACGTTATGCTATAAATTGCTGAATCAGCCACTTCGATCGCACTAAATGCCTAAAGGGGGCGAACTTATCCCCTCTAGAAGTATCTAACCAAACAGCTACCCGTCCGAGCAGTGTTAATCTATAATCCTAGGTTCGGATCGGATCGCTGACGCCCCCCTACTAGGCTAGTCGCGGGTCTTAGTATCCCTTGTTAACAATCTACAACCGTCCTTAGCTACCGACTGCACTATGAGCCAGCCGAACACGAGCCAGCCCCAAGCAAACCCGCCAGCGGGGCCTCGCACCCTGTTTGAAAAAATCTGGGACAACCATGTTGTCTTAGCCGAAGAAGGCCGTTCGACGGTTCTCTACATTGATCTGCAACTCGTTCACGAAGTGACGAGTGCCCAAGCGTTCGAGGGTTTACGGCTTGCTGGTCGCAAGATTCGTCGCCCTGAGCGGACCGTGGCGACTGCTGACCATAACGTACCAACGACCGATCGCTCGCTACCGATTCTTGATCCAATCTCCAAAGCACAGATTGATAAGCTTCGCGAGAATTGTGCCGAGTTTGGCGTAAAGTATTACGATCTAGGAAACATTAATCAGGGGGTGGTGCATGTGATTGGCCCCGAGCTTGGCTACACGCAGCCTGGTATGACGATCGTCTGTGGCGACAGCCATACGAGCACGCATGGTGCTTTCGGTGCGTTGGCCTTCGGCATTGGCACGAGTGAAGTTGAGCATGTCATGGCAACACAGACTCTGCTTCAAGCGAAACCCAAAACACTCGAATTACGTGTCGAAGGTGAACTTGGCCCCGGCGTAACGGCCAAGGACTTGGTGCTGTACTTGATTGGTCAAATCACTACCTCCGGTGGCACCGGTTATTGTATTGAATACACCGGCGAAGCGATTCGTAATCTGACGATGGAAAACCGAATGACGGTTTGTAACATGTCAATCGAAGGGGGTGCTCGAGCCGGTATGATTGCCCCTGACGAAACGACTTTTGAGTATCTCAAAGGTCGCAAGTACGCCCCGCAAGGTGCCGCCTGGGACGAATCGGTTGCACTTTGGAAGCAGCTACCTACGGACAAAGGGGCAACCTACGACAAGTCGCTTGTGTTCCAAGGTTCCGACATCGCTCCGCAAGTCAGTTGGGGGACCAACCCAGGCCAAGTCACAAGCGTGACGGCAAGCGTTCCCAATCCGGCTGATTATTCCGATCCTACCGATCAGAAGACGACCGCCCTTGCTTTGGAGTACATGGACCTCAAGGCGGGGCAGCCAATTACCGACCTCGCAATCGACCGTGTCTTTATAGGCAGTTGCACGAATGGACGCATCGAAGACCTGCGTGCCGCCGCTGCGGTAGCAAAAGGTAAGAAA
>CAYGQU010000094.1:2704-8918 GCA_964352045.1 uncultured Planctomycetaceae bacterium | reverse complement strand
CTCGTTGAAACAGCTGACAAGGGCGAAACATTTCAAGCACGCGTTACCGGTCGTTCCGAGCTTGCTGTTCTGAGCGCCGGCTCGTTCAACGCTCAACTCGCAACCCGTGCGACATCAGGAGTTATTCGATGATTACATGCAGAGCAAATTCGATTGTTTTAGTATTGAGTTTGATTTTTGGTTTAGTCGGCGAAGAATCATTAGCTCAAGATGCAAGCCTACTGCGTGTTTCCGTCAATAATGACCGACTAGTTGGCGCAACGATCGAGAACAGTTCGTTCATTTATCAGCCCTTGCCACCCGAGTCGATGAATCGACCTTTGCAGTTGCACGATGTTATTACTGTTTTGGTTGATTACCGATCGACAATGCTTAGCGAGGGTTCAGGTGAGTCGATAAAAACAGGATCTTTTAATTCGGTGCTAAGCGATTGGCTTAAATTCGATGGCAAAAGCATTTCGCCTGCTCCCCAGCCAAATGGTGATCCTACGATTGGCGGATCAGTCAATAGTCAATTGCGTGCTGAATCGGAAGTAGCGGCTCGTGAATCACTCACTTTTAGCATCGCTGCAGAGATTGTTGATATTAGACCAAATCAAAATTTGGTGCTTGAAGGGCGTCGCAGCATACGCGTTAACGAAGAAGAGTGGGTCATGTACCTCACGGGTACAGTGCCTCGCCAGTCAATTTTACAAGACCGCACCGTGCGGGATACTTCGATCGCCAACTTGCGTGTTGAAAAATTTGAGCAAGGTGCTGTCCGCGATGGCTACGCACGAGGTTGGTTGCAAAGTTGGTACGGCAAATACAAGGCATTTTGATCGACATTTTTTTGAGCTTCATGCCACAAATTAACTTCGAGTTCTATTCATGTTTAATCGTCAAATTCTTCTGATCTTTGCGTTCCTCTTCGTCGGTTCGACGGTGATGGCACAGCGATCAACGAACTTACGCAATATTTGTCGTGTTAAGGGGCAAGAAGAGAACGTCCTACGCGGCTTCGGTTTGGTGGTTGGCCTCAATGGCACAGGCGAAGCAAACGATTTGGCGACGATGCGAGCTTTGCATCAATCGCTAGAATTGATGGGAAATCCTGTCTCGACTACTGGTCGATTCGATGAGTCAGCCATCCAGGCACTTCGTAAAGTTAAGAACGTTGCGATGGTGATGGTAACGGCAACAGTCCCGGCGACAGGTTCTCGTAGCGGTGACAAACTAGACTGCTACGTTAGTGCATTAAATGGTAAAAGCTTGGTCGGTGGCCGACTTGCTTTTGCTTCTCTACAAGGGCCTAATACCCTCGACAAGCGAGTGTTCGCGCTCTGCAACGGAGCCATACAAGTAGAAAATATCGCTCAGCCGACGGTTGGCTATATCCATAATGGTTGTCAGATGGAACGTGATGTTTTTACTCCTTTTGCATCGGAAGAAGGTTGGGTGACGTTTGTACTGGACAATAATCATGCCGACTTCGTTGTCGCTTCACGCATCGCCGAAAAACTGGCTGATAGTTACAAAGATCAGTACTTTGCCGAGGAAAATGTTGATTTCGATAAAGAACAGCATAATTACGTCAAAGCGTTGGATGCGACGAACATTCGAGTCTTGATTCCCCCTGCTTATAAAGAAGATCAAGTCATCTTCGTTGCGGACATATTAGATACGGTAATCAATGAAATTGAGCCCGAAGCACGCGTGGTGGTTAACCCTCGTAAAGGCAGTATCGTTATAAGCGGCGACGTCGCGATCGGTGATGTCGTTATTACACACAAGAATCTGAGTATTGAAGTTGGCGTTAACGCCAATGTCGTGTCAGTATCGCCAGGTCAATCGAATTTGCCAAAGCTCGATAAGTTGATCGAAGCTCTCTCGAACCTTAAGGTTCCTGCTGAAGATAAGATCGAAATCATTCGCGGTATCGACCGGATGGGTAAGCTGCATGCCAAATTAATAGTGCTGTGATACGCTACCAAACTGAACTGAATGAATTTGTAAGTAAACGAACATATTATGGCATCAATAAACGCTATCCAACTCGGTATTACGCAGACAGCGAAACTGCCTTCGTCGCAGAAAAGTCAGGCACTGCAAACGGATAACCAACTGACCGAGGCACAGAATACGAAGAAAGCTTTTACGCAGTTTGTTGGTGAAACTTTCTACGGCACAATGCTCAAGTCGATGCGAAAAACAACGTCGGAGCCAGCGTATTTCCATGGTGGACAAGCAGAAGAGCTTTTCCAAGGTCAACTCGATCAACAGATCGCTTCGGATATGGCCGGCAATGGCAGTAGCGGATTGGCCGAGGCACTGTTTAAGAATCAATTTCCCCGAGAAGCAGCATTGCTCGCCTCGCACGAAGCAAATCAAAAGCCTTCGCAAGCCAACTTGGCTGATCTCGACCAACTTGCTCGTCGTTGATCAGCACGTCAGTAACTAACAAAGCACAAAGCCAAAATAATTGGTATCGAAATAGGCAGTCATGATGAGCCAATCTCTCGAAAACGAAATGACAAGCACCGAAAACACGACTGCCATGGCAGCGGGTCCGCTTTATGAAGTGCAATGGGAATCGCAGATTGCAAGCTTGCTCGATGAGCTTTCGTCAGTACAGACCGACCTGTTGGCCGTTTTGGATAAAAAACGACAAGCTTTGATCACGGGTGCCAATGAGGAAGAATTGCTGCCTTTACAGGAACAAGAAGGTTTGCTCGCCAACCGATTGGTCGAATGCCAACAACGCCGTCAAGCAATGCTAGAAGCCGCTTCGGAAGAAGGCCTACCAAGCAAAGACCTACGGACGCTAGCAAAGGCATTACCTAAGGAAAGCCGAGATCGCTTGCAGCCAGCTATTCGTGATGGAAGGGCGAGAACCCGATTATTGCAGCACCAAAGCTTGGCCAATTGGGTACTGGTTCAGCGCACGCTGCTACATCTTTCGCAAATGGTGGAGATTATTGCTACCGGCGGAAAGAAATCGCCGATTTATAGAAAGAATGGCCCTGCTCCGACTTCGGGAGCGCTTATGGACTGCGACGTCTAAGTCGTTTGTCATAAACAGTTTGTATTCCTTAATCAATTAGCAAACAAAACAACTTCTCTCAACGCCTGTTAGTAAAGCACCAAGCGTTGGGTATTTAATTTTCGGTATCGTTAGGCACGCTAGCACTATGTCACTTTTTGGATCATTGCAGGTTGCTAGCAACACGCTTCAAGTGATGCAAGTGGGGCTGCAGGTTGTTGGCAACAACATCGCCAATGCCAACACCGAAGGCTTCATTCGCGAGAAGGTCAACTACGCCCCCGCTCCGGTGCAGGAGAAGGGGAATCTCGTCATCGGTCTTGGTGTCAAGATTGATAGCATTACACAAGTGCTTGATGCCTACCTGGGTGAGCAGCTACGCGGTGCGAATCAAGACCTAGCGGGTGCCCAGATTCAGGATGATACCTACAAAGATCTTGAACGCCTTTTGGGCGAGCTTTCTAGTAACGACCTTAGTACAAGTTTTACAGATTTTTTCGGTAGCATCGAAGAGACACTCGGTTCGAGTCCTGGAGATGCACTTTCGACACGGAATTTGGTCGTACTAGAAGGTGAGCAGCTAACCGCCGAGATACAACGTATTGACGAACGGGCAGCTCAACTACAAGAAGGTTACAACGAGCAAATCATCGCAGCTTCAGGGCAAATCAATCAGCTGGCCGAAGAAATTCAAAAACTCAATATCCGCATCACGCAGGTCGAAGGGGGTGGGGCTTCAAACAGCGATGCGGGAGCGTTGCGAACCCAAAGACGCCAGGCTGTGGATCAGCTAACAGAGTTGGTTGGTGCCTCGGTAGTCGAGCAACCCAGCGGTGGTCTGAGTATCGCTATTGGAGGAGAATTTCTTGTATTTGAAGGACAAAGGCGTCAGGTTACGACCGACGAACTTGGGGAATCGGGTAGCGCCACCGCAGTATTAAAGTTTGCCGACACGGACAAAGAACTTGATCTTGCCGGGGGAACTGTTTTTGGCCTTACCTCAGCACGTGACGAAATCGTCGGTTCGTTTCGAGAGGATTTGGATGCGTTAGCAAAAAATCTTATATACGAATTCAACAAGGTTTATACTGCAGGACAAGGATTTTCAGGCTTTCAAGACCTTACAAGCAAAGTTGCCATTAACGACGCCGACGTGCCGCTCGACCAAGCTGGCTTAACTTTTCAACCTACCAATGGTGAATTCAACCTAACCGTTGTTAATAAAAATACCGGTGATGAAGAGACAACGCGTATTACAATTCGGCTGCTCGGCGAAGCCGACGATACGACACTAAATGACCTGACTGAGCAAATAGATAGTATCACAGGGCTATCCGCTGAAGTCGATTCAACTGGCCGATTACGAATTGTTACCGATTCACCTGATACGGAATTCTATTTTTCTGGCGATGAAACAGGATCAGGCGACACAAGCGGCGTGCTGGCGTCGCTTGGCTTAAACACTTTCTTCACGGGTACCGGTGCTGGCAGCATTAGTATCAATAGTGAACTTGATGGGATTCAAAACGCATCGAAATTTGCTGCCAGCCGATTTGGGCTTGGTGAAGGGACCGATAACGCAATTGCCTTAGCCGCGTTTATCGACAAGCCTATCGATTCGCTCGACGGCGCTTCGATTATAGACCAATACGAGCAGTTTGTGAGTGAACTAGCACAGAACTCCACCGTAGCAGGTAGCGTGTTGGAGGGGTTATCTGTTTTCGCTGCCACCTTGAACGCCGAATTCCAGGCAAATAGTGGTGTTAACATTGATGAAGAAGCGATCGACATGATCTCTTTGCAGCGAATTTACCAAGCAACGGGTCGGTATATCTCAGTAATTCAAGAGATGCTCGATACGTTGATTTCACTTTGATGCCGATAGATTAAACAGTTTTACGTCGTGTAACTTCATGTACCGAAGACGACAAAGACTTAAATTTTCATAGTACCTAAACAGTGGCGCAAAACTGTGGCGAATTTGCCTATATCAACGTCTCGAGTCAGTACCTCGCTCATGCGAGATAGGCTTACTTCGCAGATTCAGGCTGATAATCTCGATCTCTTTCGATTGCAGACCCAACTCAGTACCGGGTTGCGTATCTTTTTACCAAGCGATGACGCTTCGTCAGCACAACGAGCAATTGCCTTACAGCAAACAATCGAACGGAAAGATCAATCTCTGACCAATCTATCGGGGGCTCAAAGTTCGCTATCAACTGCTGAAACTGCTCTAAGCGAAGTGGCAGGGAAACTGAATGAGTTAAGTGCCGATGTGCTCAGTGTTTCAGGGACGGTTAGCACTCAAGAGGAACGCAATTCGGTCATTGACCTACTCAATGAAACGCTTTTTACGTTAATGAACGCGGCAAACGCAACTTTTACGGACAATTTTTTGTTCGCGGGAAGTGAATCCTCCAGCGCACCTTATATTCAAAATGATAATGATGATGGGACGTATGTCGAATATTTGGGTAATGAACAAAATTCTCAAACGTTTGTCGATGTTGGTATCTTATTTGACGCTTCAATCGCTGGTAGCGAAGTCTTTGGTGGTTTGTCCGAGTCGGTACGTGGATCGAATGATCTCGACGCTCAACTTTCGCGCGATACGAAGCTATCTCAATTGAATGGAGGTCGAGGGATTAGTCCTAATGGGGCACTTGCTTTAACCTTTGTACCGACTTCCTCATCCGAACCGACGACTTCAAGCAATATCGACATCAGTCAGGCGAAGACGATTGATGATTTAATTCGAGTTGTCGAATCCAATTTGCCTGAAGGAGCCAATGTTCGAGTTGATGTTTCAGGCAATGGTCTGAAAATCGAGACCTCAAACGGAGTTCTCACCATTGGGGAAGTGGCTGAGGGCCGGACTGCTTTAGAATTAGGGATTCGTACCATTGGTTCTGGATTGGACTCAATTCAAGGAGAAGATCTCGATCCGACTATTCTCAAAACGACGCCTATTGCTGATCTTGAGGGAATTAAATCTCGCGGTTCACTTGAATTAGCGGGGCTCAACAACGACTTGTTGATTGAGTCGGTGCAGAATGGCGTGTCGTTTAATGGGCTGACCATCGAGGTCGTCGATGGGGCAACCGTGGGTGCCGAATTTGCAACCTACTCGGCCGGAACCAATACGCTTACCGTCACGATCAGCGAGGGGAATTCGACGACCAACCAAGTAAT
>CAYGQU010000094.1:0-2694 GCA_964352045.1 uncultured Planctomycetaceae bacterium | reverse complement strand
AGTTATCTCAGCGATCAATGCCGAGGGGACTTTCCTCGCCAAGCCAGACATTCGCGATGCGGAAAGTGCTGGATTAAATGGAGCCGGCGAGTTTTTCGTCGGCACTTACGATAACGGCGGGGCAGGCCTCACCAGTGGCGGTGCCGACGGTGGTCCCGACACCACATCCGGTGTGATTGTTACGAACGGTGATTCAGAATATGTGATCGACACCTCAACAGCTGAGACGGTTCAAGATTTACTCAACCTTTTTAATCAAGAGGAATATGGTCTTGTAGCGACGATCAATTCGTCGGGAGATGGAATCGACGTCCGTTCCCGACGCAGTGGCGCTGATTTTACGATTGGTGAGAATGGTGGCACAACGGCCACGGACCTAGGAATCCGCAGCTACACGGGCGATTCACTCCTTGCCGACTTTAACCGAGGCAACGGCATTGCAATCGTCGATGATGAGAATCAATTCATTGATAACACCTTGCAAATCAGCATTACCGACAATGGAGTCACTACCGACTATACGATAGATACTGTCGGTTTAACGACTGTCGATGATTTAATTAACGAAATCAATACGGTTACCGGTGGCGATGTTAATGCCAGCCTCAAGGCAGTTGGCAATGGTTTGACCCTATCGGGAACAGTCGGAGCCATTGCTGGTACGCCCTCAAGCGGACCGGTTGGTTTAGGGGCTGATACTTTACAATTTACCGCCTCATCAGTAGGCACAGCATCGGATCAAAGCTTTACTTTAGAGGTGATTGATAGCGGCTCGGGTGGATTATCAACCGGAGTTGTCGGAAATGTCATCACGGTTGACTTAGGTGGCAGCCCCAGCACGACGGATGCCATAGCGGCAGATATCGAAGCGAATTTAGCTGGCTATACGATTTCCTCAAGCGGTACATCTGCAATTGCAGCCCCCATTGCCTCGACCCCCTTTTCTACCACGGGGGGTGTTAATTCAAGTGGACCTGGGTTGGATAGCATCACCGTTTCAGGAGAAGCGGCTGAGCGGCTAGGTTTTTTTGAATCGGGTCAAGATTCAATTACCGTTACTGGAAACGAAATTAGCTCGAGCGATACGAATCCGAACGAAGTCGATAGTGTCTTTACGACGTTGCTTCGTTTGCGTGATGCTTTGGAAGAGGGAGACGTTATCGGCATTGGAAATGAGCTCGATCGCTTAGATAATGATCTCGACCGAGTGATTCTCGCCCGTGCCGAGATTGGTACTCGAATTAACAACCTGAGTTCTTTTGAGCAACGCATCAACGATGAATCAGTCGAATTGCAAAGCGCGCTGTCAAATGAAATTGATGTCGACTTTGTCGAAGCGGCCTCTGATTTCTCGGCAAAGCAAGTTTCGCTCCAAGCTTCGTTGCAAACTTCCGCTTCGTTGTTGCAATTGTCGATTCTCGACTTTATTTAATCCGACCATTTTTGTCGGATTGCACGATACGGCAACCCTCTTAAATGCTAGCACTTTGATGGTGGGCAAAATAGGTTGAACCGGAAGGATCGGACGTGCCGATCATAGCATTGCGATCAGACCCGATCCGCGAGGGGCGTGTTGCCTATTGCTAGAGGTCTGTCGCTAGGTCGGTGGAGGGAACCATGCGGATTGATACAACAAGGTTTGGAAAAGTCGAGGTCAAGGAGACTGACCTGCTTGATTTTCCTTTTGGTTTGATTGGCCTAGAAATGTGCCATCAATGGGTGGTACTAGCCGACTCGAACCATAAGGGACTTGGTTGGTTACAGTCGATTGATCGCCCCGATGTTGCCTTTGCGATCGTTAGCCCACGTCGTTTTGTCACAAATTATCGTGCCCGGGTCTCGGCCCGCGATCTCGCACCGCTCGGTTTACCTGAGGGAACTCAGCCACAAGTCGTGGTAACCGTAAGCCAAAATGTCACATCAATGGGTGAAAAACGATTGACGCTGAACCTCAAAGCGCCGGTTGTTGTCTGTTTAGAGACCAAGGTTGGCCGCCAGGTGGTGGCCAAAGATGATCATCCAGTTAGGCATTGGCTCGAACCAAGCGAATCGCTTCGTCGCTCGGCGTGATGGAGTGGATTCAGTTTTAAGGATTGTTGGGTTTATGAGGCTAGATTCGGACCAATCGGGCCGGTGCCAGCGTCGTGAACGCCACAACCGGCTCTCTTGGGGGTTGAGTCGATTTTTTGTCAAGAGGTGGACGATAGCATGGAAGTTGGGCGAACTACTCCCTAGTGAATTGTTACCGAGTGGTATTGGCTTAGCAACTGAATCAGAGCTTTTAGCAAACAACTTACCGTGTACTGAACGCGACTGACCGATCCCCTGGTCAGAGCCTAAACGAGGTAGACCTCATGCTGGTCCTTTCGAGACAACGCGACGAAAGCATTATTATTGGCGATAATGTCGTCATCACGATTGTCGATGTCCGTGGAGACAAGGTTCGCCTCGGTATTGATGCCCCCGTCGAGATCCCCGTCCACCGTCGCGAAGTGTACGATGCGATCCAACGTGAAAATCAACAAGCGAGCGAAATCGCGCCTGACGATGCCCGTGGCATTGGTGGTAAGTAAACGGTAACAATTATTCAAAAAAATTAAGCCCTGTAGGGATGTGCTACGAGTAGCACGCCCCACAGGGCTTTTTTCTTAGCATAAGACCAAAATCCAAGGTAGCACCGACTTTCATAAGCAA
>CAYGQU010000093.1:0-8975 GCA_964352045.1 uncultured Planctomycetaceae bacterium | reverse complement strand
GGATATGGAGACGGTGGTTGCCAGCTACGGAACGACCGATCCGATTGACGAAGATGCCCTCTTCTCGGTTGCTGAGTTGGAGCGCATTTTGCGAGCCACCGATGCCGATGCGGGCGATTTGCCCGATCGGCTTTGGAATCTGGTCGATGCGTTCGACCCCGAAAAATTAGCTGTCCAGCGAGCGATCATTGACGGTTTAGACCCCGATAACTTTACCAATTTCAATCCCAGTTCGCTTCAACGGGTGATCGCCCAATCACAAGCGGCGATCAACCGTCGTTTGGTCACGACCGACAGTTATGACCTGCCTGTGCCGAACGAGAATTGGACATCGCGATTGCTGCTCGGCGCCGATGGCCTGCCCGGCGTGCCGCAATATGATACGAATAGCGATGGGAGTGTTGATGAAGGCGATGATAATAAAGATAGCGACTTTGACGACGGGGCGGAGCTAGGCCAAGGGAGCTACGACCCAACCGATGGGAATGGAACGAATGATTCGGATGATTACCAAGTCATCATGGGTAATTTGCCACCGAGCGGAGCGAGAATTACGGATTACCTCCGCTATCGGGTTACGCTCGAACTGTTGCGCAATGGCACGATCAATGCCTCAACCAATGCGACAAGAATCAATACCCTGGTCAATCAAATCATCCTGGGCGATGACACGGTTGATGCGGCAAATGTACGCAATGACCTCTACACTTTTGGTGGTGTGCTCGCGCCCGAGGTGCTTGCTGGACACAAGATGAATATCAATCGACCTCTTGGTGATGGTCGTGACAACAACGGAAACGGAGTTGTGGATGAACCAGCCGAAGCGGGAGATACCTATACTTACGCTCCTAACTCGGCAACCATTATCGCTCAAGCACTACAGGACATGAACGGCAATGGCGTATTCGATCAGGGAATTAGCAACACGACTATTTATGTGGCTCAAAATAACGGGTATCGATTCACCGCTGCAAATCTAGCGATCCAAGATCGCAACCTCGATGGTGTTTTTGATGAAGCACGTGAACCGGTAGTCGATTATACCTGGATTGATGCTAATCATGATGGTGTTCGCGATCTAACCGAGTTCCATCCGTTTGTGCATTCGCAAGGGCGAGACATCAATGGCCGAGGCTCGACGGCAGGTGGTCGACTAGTTGCTGACGACGCACCGTTGGCCCGACAGTATCTCGCACGGCACCTCTACTGCTTGATGCTAACGCTGATGGACGAAAACTACATCGCCCCGTACGACAGCAACGACCCCCAGGTGCTTCATTACCTCGATCCCCTGTCGCGTGACAGCGTCGCGTTTCAAATCAAACGAGCGCTCGATACGAACCCACCCCCGAACTACCCTTGGCCCGGCTACTCGGGCAACACGACAGCCGATGCCAAGCGCATCGCGCTACGCAAGCTGACTTGCCGACAGATAGCCCAATGGGCAATCAACTGCGTTGATATCCGCGACCCCGACTCGATTCAAACCCCATTTGAGTACGACGAAAACCCCTGGGATGGCTGGAACGTCGTCTCGAATTACACCGATGGTTCGCTCGTTGTTTACCCAATCGACAGCGATCTAACGACCGACGAAAACTACGGCATGTATCGCGAAATCGACGCAACAGGTGCGTTGAGCAATCCACTTCCAGCAACGTTCAATCCGAATGCCGTCCCCGCGTACTATCAAACCCGCGGTGTGGTCTGGGGCGCCGAACGGCCCGAGCTATTGTTGACCGAAGGTTTAGCGTGGCACGACCGGCGGGTTCAGGACCTCGAATTGGGCGCGGTCATCAGTGAAGAAGCCGACGATTTCGGTGCGGTGAGTGGAGATGCTGCACAAATAGCCGACCAAGAGGCAGATAATGATTTGGACCAACAGCTCAAGCCGGTTGGACGTTGCTATGTCGAACTCTTCAATCCCTGGTCAACGGGGGCGTTATTGGGCGCCGAACTTTATCGGGATCCAGGTAATAATTTTCGACGTTATGATCCGGATGATGAAAACTTAGATGGAACGATCGATGGGAATGGCGTTATTGATGCCGATGACCCTTTTGTCGAAGGATTGTTACTGGATCGAATTTCCGACGGAATTTCTTCGAGCGGTTATGTTTCACCCGTCTGGCGTATGGCATGTACCGAAACGCACCCGCTGATCCGTAACGCTACGGTACCCGATCAATTTACGATTGAACTAAATGATGATCCTTATACGACACGCAATGGGGGGCAGTACCTTGATCTAACGATCGAAGATACCCCTTGGGCTTATCAAACCGATCGAGACAATAAAGTGTTTGGTGGTGTCGGTGGTGGCAAACGAGGTACGTTGGAAAAACTTCCTAACGCCTACTTCAATTATTACAACAAGATTTACAATCAAACGACCCAGATCATCAATTCGGGTTCACTCATTGGGGGCTCTGCCAGTAGCAACGATGAGTTATCGCCACGGAACACGGACCCCGACTTCCCCTCATTCGACCGCCGTGCTCAGCCAATTGATTTTGCTTCGTCACAGCTTGCCATTTCAAATCCTGGGCTAGGTAGCACTGGCAAAGTCAATCGTCGCATTCTGGCTAAGCCAATCGATTATCTCGAACGGTTGTTTTACTTCACTGGAGCCCCCTCGGTTGCAAATAAGTCGCGACTCGGCGACGTGCGTGATCTAACGCAAGAATCGACCATTCAGCTTCACATTCCACAGCTGTACTACGATGTGAATGTTGATCAAACGGTGATTAGCAACCTCCGAAGAGCCGCTCGGGGTGAGTTAATTGACGGCAGTGGAGACAAATTGTTTTTGCCAGACGATGGTCTTTCGATTGGCGTTTCGCAACCGACGTTTGGCGCACCTACCTCGACGATACGAGTGCATATCAGCCGCTTTGCCGCGCTCGACTATTTTGATACGAATGGAAATCACCCGACCGATAAGCATGAAGCAGGCAATCCCCTGCAGCCTGTGACGTTGGCCCCAATTCTTCCTGGGCATTATGGTGTGGTAGGTTCGGCAGGGGATGTGTTTGGCAAGAACTCGGCAATCACCGATTACGATGCCCAATCGCTGAACCCAGATAACACCAACTTCTATCCCGTCTCGGGAGATTTTTATGACAACCTCAAAGATCGTTACACATCGATTGTTACCCGTTCAATTGCTAGCCAAGATCGTAATCCAGCTGATTTAGAATTCATCAATCCACCTCCTGGCATTTCCAATGAACAGGTATCATTTCGCCGCGTTGAAATGATCCCTAGTACGAATCCATTTCGACATCAGTTCATCTTTCGGATGAATGGTGGATTGCGTGATTTTGGTACCTCTACTGAGTATCCACGAACTTCTGAAGTGATTGACCTAACTCCAGAGAACGATACAGACCAAAATGTTTCGATGGTTAATGCCAGTGATCCGGTCCAGTTTAGTGTGAATACGGTTACTGGCGGAGGAAAAGCATTCACACCGGTAATTCAACCGGTGGTTGCGATACCCGTTGAAGGATTTAGTATTTCGGAACCTTTAGACGGATATTTGATCCGACAGCTGGAACTCGATCCGACCTTGAATCTTTTATATTACAAAGATCCACGCATTCCCAATACGAGCGAACGACCAGCTCAAGGGGCTTTTGTTACAGGCGATCTTGATCTAGCGGGCTATGATGAACCGTTCGACTTATTGCCCGAGTTGATCGAGAACCAAACTACCCCAAACTACCGAACAATGCACTTGCAACGGCTCGCAAACCCGTTGCTCGCTTGGAATCCTCCGCCGGTTACTGGAGCAGGCAAAGCGGATTCTCAACATGATTCAACCCGTCCGGTGAATCCCTATCTAACCACCGATTCATTGTCGCTTGATCTAACTTCGCTCAATAGCACAAGTAATCGTGAGAATGTGTTAGCAAATATACCGACGATAACGGCCGATGGACCCGAGGCAAGACATCAAGTCAATCGAAATCAGCTTCCAGATGATACGCAGACCGGTGCGGGGAGTGCTCGACCTTATACAAAAGTCACGTTGCAATCGCAAGGCAAGGGGCTGCATGGAATCGCACAAGGTACGACGGATGCTTTACCTAGCCGAGCAATATGGGGGCAAGATCGACCGACGGGGACTACCGAAATATTACTTGATGATGGAGTAGCGCTGAAACCTTCTTACAAGATTTTTTCAGAAGCATTGGGATTAAACAGTAAAGATCGGTATAGCTTCGGCACGGACGAAGACTTAGCTGTTATCTCTTATAAGGAGGCAGTCATTGACTACCCATTGCGTCATAGTCTTGGATTTGCAAACCGTGGCTTCGGCAAGTTTTATAACTTTGAAAGTCTTCTCAATGGAACCTCAGCTGCTGCTATTGATATCAATGGCGACCGTAGTTCAGGCGAACTCATTGGCGTGCCCGCGATGGATCTTGATGCATCGAGCACGCTAGGGGTCGATGATGTCACCACCCCTGTTTTCCATTGGCCCAATCGCCCCTTCATTAGCGAGTCGGAAGTGATGCTCGCTCCGATTTGGGGTAGCTCGCGAATGCTGACTTATTACTCGGTTTACAACCCTGCACTGAGTGAACAGCCAAACCAATACGACGGCACGGCTAAAGTTGACAATAACGGCAATACGGTTCCATACGATGAATTGGGCCGAGGCGATGCCGAAAAGACAAACGACGAACGTTGGAAGCGTATGCATACGACCTTTGGCCATTTGCCTAACTTCTTGGCGACGGCGGGAGAAGCTTCAAAAATCGCAGTGAATGGAGGAGGGGATATCGTTGCCTATGGCGCACCGCACTTCTATCGTGTTTTGGATTACTTGCATGTCCCTTCGCGTTTCATCGGAACCGATCGTTTGCTTACACCCGAGCGATTTACGACGATACCGACCAATGTACTCGACCCGAGACGTGAACTTGTTGCACCCTTTAATAGGGTTGATAACTACCGTGAGCCAGGACGAGTGAATTTGAACACCGTGGTGGGCCGAGGCGATGATTCGCGTAATGGAACGGTGCTTGCCGATCCGGCCGATCGTTGGTCGGAGGTTTATGATGGTTTGATGCACCGCAGTAAAGATGAAAACATCATCAATTATGGTACATCAGAATTGCTTTCTCTGGGACATCTAGGCCCGGCGTGGCGTGATATTGAAAAAAGCCGCCGTGGCTATGTAAGTCGGTTTGGAACGATTGTCAGTCACTCTCCTTTGGAGCTGAATTACAACTTCCCTACTTTTTTTGCGAACCCGTTCCGCAGTGCAGGCGAAGCAGCCAACGTACCACTCGATCTTATGCAGCAAGAGCCCGTTGTATCTAGCATGCTAAGGCCCCACCACTATTCACCTGGGCAAGACAGCGCCTGGGGTACTCGTGGCACAGATGATTTTGTTGTGGATAAAACGAATGATCTTGTCGTTAATAATTTAGATGCAAACGGCGTGCTTGATGATGCTAGTGAAGCAGGACTTAGTAACGATCGAATTCTGAATAAAAATTCGCAAGGAACAATTCCTAATCTTCAATACGGTAGGAGAAAAAATCCGCGTGTCCCCCTTATGAGCGGCGCCGCGCTTGAGCCGTCGATTGATACCGAACGGAATCCGCACTTGCGCTATCAGCCGATGACGCGGTTGGCGAATCTTACTTCAACCCGATCGGGTGTGTTTGCCGTTTGGATGACGGTTGGATTTTTCGAAGTCACGCCGGCCAATGAGAATCCGACAATAGCGGCTCGCTATTTTGATACGAGTGGTAATCTACTCCCCGCAACAGAAGACTTGTTTTTCCGGATTTATCCCGATGGTTACACCCTGGGCAAAGAGATTGGTCTTGATACGGGTGAGAATCAACGTCATCGTGGGTTCTATGTTGTCGATCGGACGTTGCCTGTCGCTTTTAAGCCGGGCGAAGATTTGAACGTCGATAAGGCAGTCCTGCTGAGGAGACGAATCGAGTGAGCGAAGCTGACAACATAGCGCGATCGGAAGGTGGTTCGACCAGTCAATGGATACTGGTGGTCCTGATTGGTTTGGGTTTTGCTTACTTGCTCAGCTTCTTTGCTCCGGTGCGGACGACCAACGAGGTTTTGCCGCCGCTTATGGTTGAGGGTTGGATTAACGCTGGTGGCATTTCGCCGACCCGAGAATCGTTGGCTGGCAAATTCGTGGTGCTCGACACCTGGGCGACTTGGTGCGGACCCTGTCGGCGCGCGATGCCCGAGCTAGCTCGATTGAAGCTCAATCTGCCCAGCACAGAGGTCGTCTTTTTGGGGGTCACATCAGAAGATAGTTCCCAGTTGGAGATCATTAACGGGTTTGTCGATTCGGTCCCCGGTTTCGATTGGCCCGTGGCCTACGGAGGGAGTGCCGTGTTCGATTCGCTTGGTGTCCGTCAGATTCCGACACTTATTTTGTTTGGTCCCGATGGCAAATCGATTTGGCGTGGACACTCGACCTCGGAACTAAAGACGCAACTTTCGATGGTTCTTTAGAAGCAACGGAGGGACGCGGATCCGCACGGATGGAAGAAAAGATGATCGCGGATTTTTCGACCGCGAGGTAAGATGCTGTCGGCTAAAAGAGACGCTAATAAAATTGATAGTCTAGCTGCCCTTCTTCATGCCCTTCTTCATGCCCTTCGTGTCTTTGTGGTTCCAATCTTTTTGCCACCGTGTTTGCTGATGCCTTATTCCACTAATTCACGGATATAACGAACGCTCGGCTTGCCACTGCCGGGGACTGGTTTGCCGGTGAGGTAGTCGGTTGCGTAACGAAGTCGATCACGGGGTCGCTCGGGGACACGGAAGTTGTCTCCCTTTTGCAATATCGCTCGGTAGAGTGGAACGTCACGCACTAAGGGCATCGCACCGAAGGCACGGGTGCCGGCCGATTCGGCGGGGAACCAATGGCCATTCTCGTCGGGATCTTCGAGATAGAATTCGGCGTAGCAATGCTCGTGGACCCAAACCATTCGAGCTGGTACGCCAGCAGCTCGGCAAAGGGCAACGAACAAAGCGCTGCGACCATGGCAATCGGCAATTTCATCGCGAAGTGTATCGAGTGCAGTGGTGTCGGGCCCTTCGGCATAGTCGATCGTATCGAGCATATGATCATAGTACGCTTCGATACGTTGCCAATCGGTGATTTCGGCAGCCCCCAAATTCGATTCGAGGTCAGCATCAATTTGACGCATCATTTTTTTGATCTTAGGACTCTTTGCCTCGATAAAGGGGCTTGGGCCGACGAAGCGGCGTAAGTCTTTGGGCACGCGGCGTGGGATGACAAGCGTGTTGGCCATCGCTGGAGGAACGTCGAGCGTCGGGCGACTGGTGATCTCGAACGTGAGTATCGCCTTCGCTTCTTCGCCTGCTTTGAGGTAAGGAATCGAAATCAGCATCTGCTTCGCCGCTCCTCCTTGTAGTTCGCGCGATCCGAGCGGAGCAACCTGGCTTGATAGTTCTTGGTTAACAAGTTTGACACTTTGTTCGGGGCATTCGATAGGGACTGCCACCATGGCCTGAATGTCTCGACATGCGCCGTTTTTGGCCGTGACGATGGCACCGACACGAAATTGGAAGACAAGTGGTTCGCCATAGCGAGAAGTGGCCGCGAAAGAACCCGTGGGTACGTTGGTATCAATCGCCGATTCATCTAGCAACTGTGCAGAGACCGAGGCGCACTGAATACTGACAAAGAGCAAACCGGTCAGCAGGGTGTTTAGTGCCGGCAAATGCGCGAAGTGGCGATGGAAAAGAGGTTTCAAGACAAGGGGGATCATAGAGCGACCTCAACAAAGCGGAGTCATAAGAAGACTTAATCTATTGTAGGTTGCTAAGTCGAAAGTGGCCAATCAAGCTAGGAATAGTTCCACGGTTTATTCGTGTTATGACCCCAGTAAAAATCAAAACCCCGCGCGGCTCGCTCAGGACGTGCGGGCCGAACGGGGTTTTCATGTGTCGCTCGGTTGTCTGTCTCGACAACTAGCGACGAGGGTTGGCAACTTGGGAGGCGAATGTGGGAGGGGGAATCGCCTCGGTACCTTCCCTGTTTGTAGCCGAGTTATATTCTATCAGTTAGCAGGAGCAGGACCTGGGTCGTTTGATGAACCTTCGTAGGCTGGGCCATCGTAAGTTGGCGTGCTGTAACTGGGCATGTCGTACGAAGGGGTACTAATCACACCACCCTGGCAATCGGGACAACTGGCCGACCAGCCCGAATCAACCATACCGGCTGATCCCATGTCGTACCCACCGTAGCCAAGCGTTTGCATTCCCGAGTAGCCACAACCAGGGTCGTAGGCCATGGATTCGGGTGGACAGGTAGGACAGGCTGCCATCGGAGCCGCCATCATAGGCATCGGGGCAGCGACCATAGGAACCGATTCAGTCGAACCGACGCCACAGTACGCGCCTCGGCAGGCAAAATCGCGGAGGCGACGGAAGCAGCCACAGCCGGTCACACTCGAGACAACGGTAGCGACAACGAGCAAAGCCAATAATTTTTTCATGACAGTGAATCCTACATAATGCAAACGTTAGTCAGCAACGCTTTGCATTGGGGGGGTGGTTAACCCAACTAGGATCAGACTAAAAATCCAAATTAGGTCAAATCAGGTTGGGTCAAACAGCAATCTGTACGACCGGCGGGAATTGCATCGTTGGGGGGAGGGAGTTCTTTGATGCAACTGTGAAACAATACCTCACTCTGGATGATGTGCAAATGAGATTGTTGATTTTTTTCAACATCCTCCCGACACGGTAGTTGTCAGCATGCTACATTTGTTTGCAAACAGGCTCTTCTTAGTGAGTTTGCGCGCAAATACGCAGGTATGTATAGCAATCAGCAGCAACTAGTTGTTGATTAGTTCACTAGTTAATAGTAGATAGGAAACTACGAGCATGAATGGAAAGCTCGCGAACCGACAATCGCTTATTTGTTCTGCCATCGCCGTAGGATTAGC
>CAYGQU010000092.1:847-9058 GCA_964352045.1 uncultured Planctomycetaceae bacterium | reverse complement strand
GAGAAGGGGATTTACATAAAACATCTGTTCGGTACAAACGCAAACAATGGCCCCAATAAAGGCCCCGGGGCGGGAAGATTTACGACCTGCCATGGTATCACATGGGACGCAACCAATAAGTTGCTCGTCGTAGCCGATCGTGAGCACTTTCTGCTACAGAAATTCGACTTGGCAGGAAACTTCGTTACGCAAGTAGGCGTTGAGGGGGCAAGCCCTTGCAATGTTGAATTCGTCAAATGGAACAATAAGCCGCTCGCAGTCGTTCCCTGCCTACGTGGCCCGAATTGGTCTGCGGGCGTGATCAAACTTTATCGCGATGATCATATCGTCGCCACGCTCAAGCCAAAGAAAGACCTGGGACTCGAATCATTCCAACACATCCACCACGCAATCGGTACCGTGGTCGAGGGAAAGCTCTTCATCTTATGCTATGGTTGGAATCCGGGCTGTTATGCGGTGCTCGAGCAAGTCAGTGAATAGTTTAATGACTAGTTCCGCTAAGAAGAATTTGTTCGCTTACGGCTCGTTGATAGATGCTGAAATTATGTTTACCGTAACAGGAGGTCAGTACGCATCGCACCAAGCAACACTGCGAGACTATCTCCGAAAAAAAATTCGCGATGAGGTTTATCCTGGCATACGGCATGAACCTGGGAGTTTAACTAAAGGAATGCTTTACAGTGGGTTAGGCGAAGATGCTTTCGCTAAACTTGATCGCTTCGAGGGTCAGTATTACCGACGTCAGCAGGTACTAATCACCATTGGGGAAGCACCTACGGATGAGGAAATAGAGATTGAAGCTGACACCTATGTGATTGCCAAAGAATTTGCGGATTTTCTTTCAGAAGAAGATTGGTCTTATGAAAATTTTCTTTGCAACGGCAAGAAAATTTTTCAACAGCGATATTTGTTTGACCCCAAGTGGATGTCGAATCAGTAAACATTTCAAAGATTCAAAATTCTGCTTACCTGTGTCGGCGAGTGGTTGATTGTCAATGACAGCTGATACCCTCCTCTCAACCTAAATTATTCTTTCAGCTTAATCAGCATCTGAGCTTCCCAGTACTTCTCGCTATTCGACACCATCGGGCTGTTGTAACCATAAAGTCGGAAGGTGGTTTCGTCATCGGTCAGCCGACGGTACTTGCTTTGGCTAGCGAGCCACTTTTCAAGCGTTGCCTTGGCTTGCTCTTTCATGGACTTGCTCATCTTGCCACGCACGCCCAACGAGGCCACCAGCGTAGCTGGATTTCCTTGCACTTCTATGCCATCAATCGAGCCAAGTGTTCCCACATCGGTCGTTTCGTAAAGAAAAGACATTTGCTCTTTATTCGATGGCGTCGATTTCATTTCAACCGGCGCCGTCATTGGGATGTTCTGTTTTTGAATGTGACGAAAGAGTGGCCAAAAGCTTTTGCCAACCGCTTTACGGTAAGCGGGATATTGCTTGACTTCGATCACGCCGACCGGCGTAAAGCTAGGGAATCCCTCGGGGACCGGTGCTTCGGCCAAGGGTCGAAACATGAGCATCTCGCGTGCTTCGTCAAGCTTACCTGCCTTGATGATCTCAATCACTGGACTGCAAGGCTCGAATTCATTGGCGGCTGCATCCAGATCACTCAGTCTAGCGATCAAATAATCGGGGGCCATCATTCGCTCTTTTTCAGCCGTAGCAGCATTAGCAACCGAGAGGCCAATCCAAGTAAGCAAAGTTCCAAGCAAAAGCAGACCATACGCTTTTAACCGTTGATAGTATTTTGACATCATCATCCCAGGAAAAAATATATCGGTAAGTGCTAGCGACTGGGTATAGCTAGAAACCGAGTTGGGCCTGTAGCATGTCGCAGCCTGTTAGACAAACGCTTAACTATTATACGCATTCGCTGATTTGTTGGATGCGTCGATTGTCTTATTAAAATTGGCGTTGATTCGTGTTGATTGGTGCAAATAAATAGAAACACGAATCTTCACGAATCGACGCCAATACCTGAAAAATCCACGATGGCACAATTCGATCTTATGGAAAGCAAAAGCTTGATAAGTCTTAATCGTTTAGAACAAATGTAACCATCAGCGTTACACGATAGGCAACGATCTTACCGTCGTTGATTTCGACGTTTTGGTCTTTTACCCATGCTGACTTGACGTTTTTCAGTGTTTTACATGAGCGATCAACTCCTTCTTCAATCGCATCCTTAAAGCTTTTTTTGCTTGAAGAAATGATTTCGGTAACACGTGCGACGGACATATCGATATCTTTCAATAGAGTTTAGATGAATAGAAAATGTGCTAAGCGTTAGTCTTACCCGATGGGACAAGAATCGCCAAACAAAATTGACAAAAAAAAGAACCACAAAGGCACAAAGGAGCAGTGGGGGAACTGCCAAGACGCCATGAGCGCCAAGACCATTTTGGTTCGTTAACCATCTACGCTAAAAAGCTTGTCGAACAGGGAATCTTTTTTCAAACTTGACCGAAGATAATAACAGATTGCTCAGCAAGGCAACTTAGAATCGAAGCAAGTGTTATCGGTTCTCGCATTGCTCGTTGTGTCGGCGTGGTTCAATTCCTTTATCCAGGTTCGTAGCCAAGGTTCGGCGACAACCATCGTTCAACTTCGGCCAAGCTAACCCCTTTACGTTTGGCATAATCCTTTGCTTGCTCGCGAGAAATACGATCAACGGCAAAGTAACGTGCCTCGGGGTGGGCAAAGTACAAACCGCTGACGCTAGCAGCAGGGTGCATGGCGTACGATTCGGTTAGCGTTATGCCTGTGGCCGCTTCAGCATCGAGCAAGTTAAAGAGGGTTCGTTTCTCGGTATGATCTGGCTGAGCAGGGTAACCAGCAGCGGGTCGGATACCTCGATACCGCTCGGCGATCATCTCCTCGTTCGTGAATGATTCGCCTTTACCATAACCCCATTCTTTGCGGACGCGAGCGTGCAAGCACTCGGCAAACGCTTCGGCCAATCGGTCGGCAAGTGCTTTGACAAGAATCGAGTTGTAATCATCGTGATCGGCATCGTACTTTGACGCCAATTCGTCGCAACCAAGCCCCGTCGTAACGGCAAAACCCCCAACGTGGTCCTCGCGACCCGAATCGATGGGGGCAATGTAATCAGAAAGCGAACGATAGTCCGACTGTCCTTTACGCTCCCACTGCTGACGAAGCCCGTGGAATCGGCAATGTTCTTTCGCACGACTACTATCATGGTATACAACAATATCCTCGCCATCAGTCGCCGCGGGGAAAAACCCGTAAACTGCTTTAGCAGTTAACAGTTTCTTGCTGATGATCTCATCAAGCATTTCTTGGGCATCGTCGAAGAGTCGTTTGGCTTCTTCGCCGACGACTTTGTCGTCGAAAATCTTCGGATACTTGCCTCGCAGTTCCCAGGTCATGAAGAAGGGAGACCAATCAATGTACTCACGCAGTTCAGCAAGTGAAAAATCTTTTAGTACTTTAGTTCCCGTGAATTCGGGGGTTGGTATCTCGATAGTAGCCCAGTCAGTGGCGAATCGTTTTGCTTTTGCTTCGGCAAACGGGGCAAGCTTAACCTGCTGACGCTTGTTGTAACTCGTGACCAAATCAGCTTGCAGCCTTTTGTTTTCGGCTTCAAAGTTAGCGCGTGACTCGGGGTTGAGCAGCTTCTCAACCACGCCAACCGATCGCGAAGCATCGAGCACATGCGTTACGCCCGCTTCGTAGTGTGGCGCAATTTTTACCGCCGTATGCTTGGCACTGGTGGTCGCTCCACCGATTAGCAGTGGTGTCTTCATATCAAGCCGTTTCATCTCGCGAGCAACGTGAACCATTTCATCGAGGCTTGGCGTAATGAGTCCCGATAGGCCTATGAGATCAACATTCTCTTTTTGGGCTGTTTCAAGAATTTTTTCGGCGGCGACCATGACCCCCATATCAATGACTTCAAAGTTGTTACAACCTAACACCACGCCGACAATGTTCTTACCTATATCGTGGACATCGCCCTTAACGGTTGCCATTAGGACTTTGCCTCGGCTGGTGCTAGTATCGCCTGCCTCGGCTTTTTCCTCTTCCATGTAGGGCAACAGATAGGCCACCGCTTTTTTCATCACTCGGGCTGATTTAACAACCTGCGGCAAGAACATTTTTCCCGCGCCGAACAAGTCGCCGACGATGCTCATGCCATCCATCAACGGACCTTCGATAATATGCAAACACCTTTCGTATTTTTGGCGAGCCTCCTCGGCATCTTCGTCGATGTGCTTGATAATACCTTTGATAAGGGCGTGCTTGAGGCGTTCTTCGACCGATGCTTTGCGCCATTCGTCATCGACGACAGCTTTGGTCCCCCCCTGCCCTTTCACCGTTTCGGCATAATCGACTAATCGTTCCGTAGCGTCATCACGGCGGTTGAGTAGTACGTCTTCAACGAGTTCCTTTAGCTCGGGATTGATTTCATCGTAAACAGCCAACTGGCCTGCGTTGACGATTCCCATGTCGAGTCCCGCCTTGATCGCATGGTACAGAAACGCCGAGTGCATTGCTTCGCGCACGACATCATTGCCACGAAATGAGAAGCTAATGTTCGAAACCCCGCCCGAAACCTTCACCCCTGGACAAACTTTCTTGATGCTTCGCGTTGCGTTGATGAAATCAACCGCGTAGTTGTTGTGTTCTTCGATCCCGGTAGCAACCGTCAAGATGTTTGGATCGAAGATAATGTCCTCGGCCGGAAAGCCAGCGCCGCCGTCGGCGACCCGCTTGGTAAGCAGATCGTAGGCTCGTTTGCAGATGCGTACTTTGTTCGCTTCGTCAGCCGCTTGACCCTCTTCGTCAAAAGCCATGACGACAGCAGCCGCCCCGTAAGAACGACAAAGTTTCGCTCGTCGCAAAAACTCCGCTTCTCCATCTTTGAGGCTAATCGAATTAACGATCGCTTTACCCTGCACCGACTGCAAGCCTGCTTCAAGGACCGACCATTTGCTGCTGTCGATCATAACGGGTACGGCCGCAATGTCTCCTTCGCCAGCGATCAGACGGAGGAATTTTGTCATCTCTGCTTCGGAGTCGAGCAATCCTTCGTCCATGTTGATGTCGATGACATTCGCGCCGTTTTGGACTTGCTCACGTGCAACTTCGATCGCTTCATCGTAGTTTTTCTCTTTGATGAGCCTCGCAAATTTTCGCGAGCCGGTGACGTTCGTTCGTTCACCAACCATCAGGAAGTTCGACTCGGGACGCAACTCCATAGGCTGCGTTCCGCTCAAACGCAAACGATGAGGTGCCACCACACGATGGTGCGGCTTCGCCTGCTTCAACACTTCGGCAAAGGCCGCGATGTGGTCAGGCCCCGTACCGCAACAACCGCCAACAATATTTACCCAACCATTCTCAGCGTACTCGCTAACCATCTTTGCCATGTCAGCAGGACCAAGATCAAACTGCCCCATCTCGTTTGGTAAACCAGCATTCGGATGACAGCTGATCCAGGTCGAAGCGACCCGTTGTAGTTCTTCCAAGTGCGGGCGCATGACGTCGGGGCCAAGCGCACAGTTCATACCAACCGACAACATCGGAAAATGAGCAACCGAATTCCAAAACGCCTCGACCGCTTGCCCCGAGACAAAGGTCCCTCCACCTTGGTCAAACGTAGCCGAAATCATTACCGGTACGTGATTGCCTGATTCATTGAAATACTTTTCGATCGCAAACAAACAGGCTTTGAGATTAAGCGTGTCAATCACGGTCTCGGGGAGCAGGATATCAACGCCCGCCTCGACCATCGCAGCAACTTGTTCATAATACGAGTCCACCATTTGGTGGTAAACAACATCGCGCGAACTGGGGTCTTCAACGCTGGTAGAAATTGCCATCTGCTTCGACGTCGGACCGATCGAACCCGCTACGAAACGTGGCTTGCTTGGATCTTGATCGGTGAATTCAGCGGCAACCTGCTTGGCAATCTCCACGGCTGCGGTATTGATCTCACGACATAACGCCGAAGGATCATGCCCCGCTTCTGCAAACTCAAAATCAAGCATGCCAATCGGACTCGCACCAAAGGTGTTCGTTTCGATAATGTCCGAACCAGCCGTCAAATAGCGGCGATGAATCTCGGAGATTGCCTCGGGACGTGTAATGCAAAGCATGTCACCAAAGTTTTTTAGGTCCTTATGATGATCAGCAAACCGTTCGCCGCGCACCTCGGCTTCCCCAATGCCGAGTGCTTGGATCTGGGTACCCGTTGCTCCGTCGAGCAGAAGGATTCGCTCGGCTAAAAGGCTATTTAGCTGTTCTGTCTTATCTTCAACCACTGTGGTAGGCATCGGCTTCGCTTCTCTCGTCGTCAAATTCGCAGCGTCGCTGCATTGATCATGCAATCTTCTCAAGCCCCTTAGTATCGCTATTTTTATGTCATAAGCCTAGCCTTAAACGGAAACGTTCTGCCTGGAACTGCGTTAGTTCGAGAATCTGCTGATAAGTTTGAAGGTTAGGATGAGCTTCAATTCGGTTAGAATAGGCCCTCAGTAATTCATTTTAGAGTCCCATCGTCCCCGCACGGCTACTTACAACTAATCAAATGAAACTACATCGGGTTCACCAACGGCTTGCCTCGTCGCCCCTGCCAGATGTTGCGGCCGAGGTACGAAATCAGCTTGATCAGCTATTGAATTCCACATCGGTCCCCCAAGGCACTGTGCCAATCACCGGTGGTAGCCGAGGCATTGCCAACATCGCACTCATCCTTCGCTCGGCAGGAGAATGGCTTCGCGAGCATGGCGCCGAACCGTTTCTGGCTCCTAGCATGGGTTCTCATAACGGAGCCACTGCCGAGGGGCAGCTGGCCATGCTCGAAGCGCTTGGCATGACCGAACAGGCAGTCGGCATGCCCCTTCGTTCGAGCATGGAGGTCGTTAACGTCCTTCAAAAACAAACTGAACAGCCAGTTTGGATGGACCGTCACTGCTATGAATCGGCGGGAGTATTGGTCGTCAATCGGGTGAAGCTCCACACCAGCTTCGGGGGCCCCCCTTATGGTAAGCATTGTGAAAGTCGCTTACTAAAGATGATGACGGTCGGCATCGGAAAGCTCGAAGGAGCCCAAGCATTTCATGCCACCCCTACCGCCGAAAAACCTGCCAAGATGGTCTCGATGGCAAAACCAATCATCCATAGCGGTAAAATCTGGGGGGGCCTCGCGATCCTCGAAGATGGTTACGATCAAACAACCGAACTGCACATGCTTGCACCGGATGAAATCATCGACCGCGAACCTGCTTTGCTCGCACACTATGCCGAAACGTTCTACCCTCGTTTGCCGATTGACCAACTCAACGCCTTGATTGTCGGGACAATAGGAAAAAACTACAGCGGCACCGGCATGGACACGAACGTCATTGGTCGACGTGGACTAAGCGACGATCCCGATCCTGCGTTGCCAAACATCGAACGAATTGCCGCGATGGATTTATCCAACGCGTCGCATGGCAACGCCGTCGGTGTCGGACTGGCAGATGTCGTAACCGAACGGCTTCGCGGCAAAATCAATATAGAAAAGACCCGTCTCAACGCGATCACCGCTGGCGAACCCAGCAAGGCCAAGGTGCCACTCGTTTTGCAAAATGATCGAGCTGTCTTTGATTGGTTATATGAACAAGTTAGCAGAACGCGGTGGATGTTGATTCCCAACACGTTGCATTTAGGAACGCTCTACGTTTCACCTGACCTGGTTGAAGAACTCGCCAACAATCCGAATTGTGAAGTCGAGCAAGAAGGTTTTGAGATTGAATTCAAGGAAGGGAAACTATCGCTCGATTGGCAAAATTAGATTCCTTTAGAGGGAATTGTCTTTCCCTAGTGTATGTCAGGTTAAGTAATAATTCTTTATCCCTACCTTCGTTTTCGGGAGAGTGCCTAGGGGAGGATGAGCATGAGCCGCGTAGTAATACTTATCCTAATTTGATTCCTTCTTAGCATTGTGCTCACGCACTAGCTTCTGAATCTCTGGGTCAACAAACATCGACGACAAAATCCCCATCGGATCCCAAGAACCTTCACTCCACAGGTAGGCGGCCGTCACTGGATTTATTTCTGAAGGTTCGGATAAAAACTCTAGCAACGCCTTATGATAGGCACGACGCAATTCAATCATTGGTTTTAGAAGCCAAGGATTGTGTCCTGCATGGTTTGTCCCCTCCCATGGCTTGGCAGACGCCCAATCGGTG
>CAYGQU010000092.1:0-837 GCA_964352045.1 uncultured Planctomycetaceae bacterium | reverse complement strand
CGCAACCCCACGCTGGTTCGGGGCGCCCCCGATTGCCACCTCCGACAAGTGCAATGGCATGTCAGGTGATAGCTTGACACCGAGCTTTGTTAACAATTCAACAAACTCGATGCTCACCGCTCGAAACTGCTCTGCCTGGGGAGGCATAGCAAACGGTCGATAATGTGAATAGCCAACAAAATCGAGCGACGCAAACAGGCGATCCGTCTCGGCTCGCTGTGTTTCGTTGGCAACATACCCCCCCGCTAAATCGTTGTGAATTAGACTGATGCCTAACTCAAGCGAATACTCGGATAGCTCATGCCGAACGCGATTCGCAATCTGCTCATAAGAACTTGAATAAGCAAAAACACTACGGCCAAGTTCGCCGGCCAAAGAAATTTGGATCGGCGAATCGACGGGCACCGACTTCTTGATGGCCATAACAACCGAATGAACCATTGCCGTTTCGTAGGAGTACGCTTGCTTTGATTCAATTTTGATCGGCGTGCACGGATCGAAATCATACGAGTTACGCCATTCGTTAATCGCCCCCGCTGGGTCGAGATGCAACATCACACAAATTGCTAACTCGCGTTTTGTCGCCTCGGCAAATGTGGCAGCAAGTAACTGTTGATATTCTTTGATTACCCGATCATTGAGTGGCTCGAAATTACGAAGATCAGACCACGATTTGCTTCGATCGGTCATCAAACCAAATTCGATTGGCTGCAACGATTCGTTAAGCCGACATGACATGGTGACCACCAACATCAGTCGTCGATCACCAAGCTTCGCGATGCGGCGAACCAATTCGGGTCCTTGTTCGAGCAACCGACGGTCGAGCAACAGCGCCGA
>CAYGQU010000091.1:5169-9061 GCA_964352045.1 uncultured Planctomycetaceae bacterium | reverse complement strand
GTCCTTGAGTGACCAGGAAAAAATCGCCAATACGATGCAGCAGCTCGGCATCGAGATGGGTGTTTTTGTTTGCCATGGCAACTTCGGCAGAGTGACCTTCGCTGGCCAAAATAAAGAAGATCGTGACGTGGTTTTGGAAGATATAAATGCAAGTATCGACGTTGCAAAGCGAGCCAATGCCAAATGGATGACGATCGTACTCGATTCGTTTAACCAAAAGCTCGAACCCGGTTTTCAGATGGCTTATACGATCGACCTATTGCGAGAGTGTAGTGAAATTCTTGAGCCACACGGTTTGGTCATGGTCATGGAACCGCTCAACTGGTGGACGAACCATGCAGGGCTCTTCTTGAATAAGATTCCCCAAGCGTATGAACTCTGCCGAGCGGTTAATAGCCCGAGCTGCAAAATCCTGTTCGATGTCTATCATCAGCAGATACAAGAAGGCAACCTGACGCCCAATATCGACCGAGCATGGAGTGAAATCGGGTACTTCCAAGTTGGCGATAACCCAGGACGAAAAGAACCGGGGACTGGTGAAATCAACTATCGACATCTTTTCCGCCACCTGCACTCCAAAGGCTATACTGGCATCATTGGAATGGAGCATGGCAATAGCCAATCAGGCAAAGAGGGCGAGCGCGCGGTAATCGACGCTTACGTCGCGGCGGATGATTTCTTGTCGTAATTCCGTGTATCAGAAACCACGATCAAACCCTCGCTTTATTATCAGATAAGCCTGCATCACGGAATCAAATTGAACCATGCTAGCATGCTCGCCGCGTTAGCATGTTAATCTATGCCAGTTGTTCCGTTTGTTACGGCTACATAGATGTTTATTGATTATTCCTTCTGTGATTTATATACGCATTAATTGGGGGCATTGTCCGAATGAATCTACCAGGCCATGCCGTTGGTAAGGTATTGCAAGGAGTGTAACACCTTACCAAATTGGCAGAACAGCGTGGTCTGATATTTGAACAAGAATGGATTCTTTTACTCAAATTTCTGCGGTAATCAATGACTGTTTACTTAGGCGGGTACCAACACAAGTTGATATGTTTATTTGCTCTTTGTGTTTCATACTACGCGGCAACAGAAAAGGCTTTTGCTACGGAAGATCCTGAAATTGCAACCGGGGTTGTCGATACGGTTGATCTTCCTTCTTACCAGAGCCAGCTAGATGAGCTCGAAGCGAAGTACTCTGACTTGTCCGATTCTTACGAAGAACTAGGCGAAGACTTTGGTGAACTTAAGGGTAGCCTTAAGGGGTATGCAAAAACTGGCCACAGCGATGCGACGATGAAAGTCAACGGTCGCGTTCACCTCGACATGTGGAATTTTCCGGATACTTCACCCGGTGTCAATGGATTTGAATCGGACGACCCTCTTGTCTCTCCCCAAGATCGACTAGGCTTTCGTCGTCTACGCTTTGGAGTTAAGGGAGACCTTCCTTACAATATGCTCTACAAGATAGAAATGGAATTTGCAGGGGGCAATAGCAGTGAGTTTCGTGATGCTTACATTGGTTGGAATGAACTTCCCTTCTTGCAAACTTTGCTTATTGGTAATCAAAAGCGTCCCTACGGTTTGGATCACCTAAATAGCAGTCGATACAACATTTTTATCGAACGCCCATTTGTTATCGAGTCTTTTAACCAAGATGCCCGCCGTTTGGGAGTTGTTTCCTACGGCCTGTCGGACGACCAGGCATGGAACTGGCGATATGGTGTTTACAACCAACGTCTGATCCAAGACGAAGGCAATTACGTGAGCGACCACTTCCAAGCCCAAATCGCTGGTCGTATGGCTAACACTATTTGGTATGACGAATGCTCAGATGGACGAGGTTATGCTCACTGGGCTGTTTCAGGAACATGGGCCAATACCGATCAGAATGCTGCAGCCGATAACTTTGCTGACTCGGGAATTAGTGAAGCCCGATTTCGCCATCGACCCGAAGCGCGTACCGATGCTCGTTGGCTTGATACGGGGGTTATTCCCAACTCGGATGACTATTCGTTATTGGGTCTAGAAGGGGTCGTTAACCTAGGTGCTTGGCAACTGGTTGCCGAGTACCAAAAGATCTGGCTTGATCGAACCGTAGGCTCCGAGCTCGAGTTCGATGGTGGCTATGCTTATCTTTCTTACTTCCTAACGGGCGAACATATCCCTTGGGATCGTAAGTCAGGAACACTTGGACGTGTAAAGCCTTTTGAAAATTTCTTCCTCGTCGATCGTTGCTCTGGTGGTACTGGTCACGGAATGGGTGCTTGGCAACTTGCGGCTCGTTGGTCCTATGCCGATTTTTCAGACCAAGATATCCAAGGGGGAGAGGGCGAAAGCATAACAGCCGGACTTAACTGGCACTGGACACCCTACGCAAGAATGCAATTTAACTACATCTATGGCGAAATTGAAAATAACGATCTGAATGCAGCCGCAGGTGCTCCCAATTACGGTCATTACCAAATCATTGGAACGCGGTTCATAGTTGACTTCTAATTCGAAACTTTATCGCCTGGTTGTTACTACTCATTCAAAGAAAAGTCAGACTAGTCTGCTTTTTCAATTGTAAGGATCCCTTCAATGAATCTATACGTTACGCGCATGTGCGTAGTTGCTTCCTTCGTGCTGTTGGTAAATGGGTTATCGTTTGCCCCAGCGAAAGAGTCAAATTCCATTCAGCAAGTTCATAATTGTGCCGATGATTGCTATGATAATCTCTGCTGTGGTACAACCGGCGGTTGTACCAAGGGGTGTGATTCTGGTTGTTCTGAAGGCATTTTCCATGAGCCTTGCCGTGGCAAAACTTGCGAAGCAACCTTTGAAAAAGAGAAAGTAGAGAAGCACTGCTGGAAGGTTGAATGTCAAGAAATATGTGTTCCTAAAGTCGTTTGTCCATGGCAAGAAGGGGGATCGGGCCTAACGCTTTTTAGTTGGCTTAAAAAATCAAAGAACCCAAACTGTGGTAATAGTTGGGGTTGTGCCGATGGCTGTTGCGATCAAGGCTGCTGCGTAGACGATTGTTGTAATAGTTGTTGCTGCAAACCACGTTGTGGAAAAGTTATAGTAGTGCGAGATCTTAAAAAAGAGAAATACGAGTGCGAAGAGTGTGTCTGCAAATGGGATATCCGTCGCCTACCACCTTGTACTGATTGCTGTGACTGTGGCTGTGATCCCAGCTGCGGCTGTGGACCTCGTTGTGGCGATTGAGTTGGCATGTCAATAAGCTATCGAAAATGTGGTGTGTAGTGAAATTCCTTCGCGACACATCGCATTTTCTTGCCTAATACCCCCATCCCCTGGGCCGCCCTGGTCTGGTAAATTCATGGGCTATGAGTACCGAATCCACCCCGGCCGAGCGCCGTGTTGTCATTACAGGCGTAGGCCTTATCTCTCCTCTCGGGTCTTCGAGTGAAGCCCTGTGGAAGGCCCTTGCTGAGGAAAAGAGTGGTGTGGTCAATCATGACCAAGAGGGGGAACCTCGGATTGCCGGTCTGGCAAGCCAGTTTAGTGGCAAGATCGACGACTTTGGTACGCTAGCAGCAGCCCAGAGGAAGGCGATCCGCAAAGGACTTAAGCTCATGTGCCGCGAAACCCAAATGGCGGTTGCCGCAGCTCAGCTCGCCTTGGAAGATTCGGACCAAGTCCCTTCGTCCTTCGATCCTGAGCGAGTTGGGGTCGTCCTTGGAAGCGACTACATGCTGACCATGCCTGAAGACTATGCCGATGCGATGCGTAAGTGTGCAACGGACGCCGCCGAGAACCTGGGCGAGTTTGATTTCACACGTTGGGGTGGCGAGGGTCTTGGCGAAATGCAGCCTTTATGGATGCTCAAGTACTTGCCCAATATGCCAGCAAGCCACATCGCAATCTACAACGATTTGCG
>CAYGQU010000091.1:0-5159 GCA_964352045.1 uncultured Planctomycetaceae bacterium | reverse complement strand
GCTTGATGGCAATCGGTGAAGCAACTCGGATCATTGCTCGAGGAAGTGCCGATCGAATGATTGCCGGTGCAACAGGAACTCGCGTCTTACCAATGCAAGCAATCCACGCCTTACAAACCGAGCCAGTGGCTGGTTCCGAGGGGGGCAATGCGAGCGACGATCCTGCAAAGGCAAGCCGACCATTTGATGCCAACCGTGCGGGAATGGTGTGTGGCGAAGGAGCTGGCATGGTTGTGCTTGAATCAATTGAAGCAGCCCAAGCACGCGGAGCAAAAATCTATGGCGAAGTCAGCGGCTTCGGTTCAAGTACGGTTACGGACGACCAACTTAACGCCAAGAACGAAATCGCGATTAAAAATGCTTTGACGATGGCATTGAAAGATGCCAAGCTAAAGCCATCCGACGTGGGGCACGTGAACGCTCACGGCCTAGGTACCCCCTTAGCCGACCGAAGCGAAGCAGCAGCCATCCGAGCAACGCTGGCTGATTCGGCAGATAACACTCCGGTGATTGCGATCAAAAGCTATTTTGGTAACTTAGGTGGCGGAAGTGGCATGGTCGAGTTGATCGTCAGCCTCAAAGCCCTCGAAATGGGTGTCTTGCCTCGGACGCTTAACTACGAAAATCCCGACGTGGATTGTAAGATTGCCGTCACGAAAACGGCCGATCTACCTGCTGGTTCGGTCTTTCTAAGTTGCAACACAACCCCCCAGGGGCAGGCTGCTGCGGTCTGTATTTCCAAGCTCTGATCCGCTGATTAGCCCGATTCGAGCCGATTCTTAGGCTTATGAAGAAACATTTGACTAGGCGACTTCTTTGAGTAGACTAAAGGTAGCTCAATAATTCCCCTGTAATTGGCCCTTAGCAAGAGACGTCTACTGATAACCCCGTGTGAGTGCTTCCTTAATCTATACCTGCTGAAGGTAATGATTGTTGGGAAGTACCCACACGGGGTTTTTTCATCGACCGGTTCTTGGCATCGATTCAATCAACTCATCCCCTTAAAAGATCAATATGAAAAATCAACTTACATTCCTACTTGTCATAGCCGGATTGGTTTCTTACGTTGCTCCGAATACTTCACAAGCGGCAATTAATGATCTTACTGAATGGACTTTGGTAGAAGATCCAGCCCATCCAGGGATGAGCGCATCGGCAACTTTTGCATCGGCAACCTTGACAGCAACGGGCAGTGTTCCCAACTTGACCGACATTGGTTACGGCAGTGTTAATGGCGCCGATGTCGCCTCATCGACCCAAGGTTATTACTTTTCGACGGACGAGGATTTCTGCGTTTCAATCGACTTTGATTTCAGTGAAATTTCAACAGCAACGGGCAACGGTGGTTTTGGATTCGGGATCGGCGAAGACGTCGATGGTGAAAACATAGCGGGAGTTGCTGCCGCTATTCAAAATGGGGCGATCGCCGGCTACTCGGCGACGTCTCGGACGAATAATATCAGTAGTATTCCGGTTCCGATCGGGGGGATTGGAATCTCCGAGGGCACGATGATCGTCGAGTACCAAAGTGTCACTGGTACGATCGTGGCTAACATGGAATACAACATGGGGGCCTCGATGATCGGTACTTCTTTGGTTGGTGTGCAAAACGGCTGGGCCAATGAATCACTGCTCGTTTCTTTCTTCCTCCGCAGCGATAGCACGCTTGGTTCACCTCTGACTTCAGGGACCGTCGAGACGGTCTTCAGTAACTTCCAAGTTCTATGTGGAACGGCTGTTGCAATTCCCGAACCAACTTCTATTGTACTACTACTTCTTGGAATTCCGGCAACCATACGTCGCCGTTGAATCGCTAGAAAATCGTTATCAGCCACGTGGGTGAAATGAAGCATGTACTTGCTTGAGCCGTGAGGCATCGACATGCGTGTAGAGTTGAGTTGTCGCGATCGAAGCGTGGCCGAGCAATTCTTGCACTTGGCGTAGGTCGGCACCACCGGCTAATAGATGCGTTGCGAAGCTGTGCCGAAGCGAGTGGGGGCTGAGCTTGTTAGTAACTCCGGCAACGTTTGCTGATTGTTTGATGAGTTCCCAAATACGTTCACGCCGCAGAGAATTACCGCGTTCGGAGAGGAAGAGGTAGTCGGACGCTCGTTCCGATTTGATGTCGGCTTGGGGCTGCACCTCACCACCCTTTTTTTTGATCTTTTGCTGCCGAGCTTCGCTCCGTTTGGCGAGTCGAGGACGTTCGTGTTGGAGGTAATTCCGAACCGCTTCTTCAGCACGTTTGCCAAGTGGTGTCATGCGTTGCTTGTCACCTTTGCCATGGCACAGACAATAGCGTTCGTCCAAGTGCAAGTCGCGTAGTCGCAAGCCGGCGAGTTCAGAGACCCGCGCACCGGTGGCGTAAAGCATTTCAAGAATTGCTCGGTCGCGTCGCCACAGGGGTTCACCCGGCTGTGGAGCGACAAGGAGTTTATCAACTTGCGAGGGCGACAACACCGTTGGCATGCGTTGCCAAAGTTTTTGCGATGCAATCAGCGACGCTTGGTTGTCAGTAAGTATCTCTTCGAGTTGCAAATAACGAAAGAAGACTTTGGCCGTCACGACATGCCTAGCGACGCTTGCCGGTGCAAGTTCCTGGTCGGCCAGCCAAGCGGGATAGGTTGCCAGCTCGCTGATAGTGAGGTTAGGAATCAACCTTCCGTCAAGCCATTGATAGAACCTTCGTAAGTCTCGTCGGTACGCCTGTACCGTGTTGTCGGATAGTTGGCACTCGGTCTGTAGATAGCGTGTGAAAGCTTCGCGCCACTGGGCTGCTTGCTCAGAAGCACCCGCCCGCTTAGGTTTAACTCGTTTTTTTAACGGGCTTGGCATAGGAGATGGGGGAGCTTGTCCGACAAAGGAAGGGATACCTATCTATCATATCGGACTTCTTCGGTTTGGCGGCCCATCATGCGGTGCTGATCTGGGCGAGATGGGCTTCGAAGGTTATGCTGACGACGTTTAGATAAACTTTATGGATTCATCCAACCTATTAAGTCCATGCAAGACATCATCATTGAAGAGCCCTATGAGTTTGTCCCGCCGGTCGAATCGGACCTTTGGTGCTGGATACTCCGTTTCTATCTCCATCGCTACATGCGTAAGAACTTTGCAGTTCATTCGTTTGAATGCCGAGGCATTGAAAACCTTCGCAAGTCAATCGACCAAGGAGATGGCATCATTCTTGCCGCCAATCACTCACGACTTGCCGACCCGACTGCTATGGGTGAACTAGCTGGTCAAGCGGGTACCGAGTTATTTGCCATGGCAAGTTGGCATCTTTTCAAAGAGGGATGGTACCAACGATACATGATACGTCGCATGGGCGCTTTCAGCGTTTATCGAGAAGGAAATGATCGTGCGAGCGTCAATTGCGCGATAGATATTCTAACCGAAGGACGCAGACCCTTGCTGATTTTTCCTGAGGGAGCCGTTTCTCGTCATAATGATCTGTTGATGGATTTGATGGATGGACCAGGCTTCATCGCTCGGCAAGCAACAAAAAAACGAGAGAAAGCTGGCAAATCACCCGTGGTGATTCACCCGGTCGCTATACGCTATTCTTACGATGGTAATCCACTGGAGGCAATTGGTCCTGAACTTGAACAAATCGAAAAGAGCCTGAGTTGGCAACCGCAAACGCACCTTGCGTTGCGCGATCGTTTGCGCAAGCTAGGTGTGGCACTTCTTGGTCTAAAGGAGATGGAGTACCTAAACCAATCGTTTGAAGGAGATGCCCATGAACGAGCGAATCATTTGATTCAAACGGTGCTTAACAATCTTGAATCGAAGTGGGGTCTTAGCAAGTCGGATCGTGGAACGGACGAAAAAAGTGTCGTCTCTCGGGTGAAAAAAATCCGTACGGTTGTTTTGCCCGATATCATCGAGAAGAAAGTGACGCGGGAAGAACGTGAAGATCGTTGGCGCGACCTAGCGGCATGTTATTATTTGCAACAGATTGCCCATTATCCGGTGGGATACATTACCGGAAAGAACGATTTGCCAGAACGTGTCTTAGAAACTTTCGAGCGAATGAAGGAAGATTTTTGTGACGATTCGACATACCATGGACCGATGCATTGTACGATGGTGGTCGGTGATCCGATCACCGTTAGCAGCGAGCGGGTGCGTGGCGGCGGCGATTCGGCGATGGAGCAGACCGCGTTGTCGTTGCAAAGCATGCTGGACGAATTGGTAGCCGAACGGCGTGCAAAATTGTTTGGTGAAAAAGTCTAAGCTGATAAGCAAAAGTCGATTAAAGAAAGAATCTCACAGTGGCAAAAATCATCGCCTTCGCAGGTAGCACACGTAAAGGATCGATTAACCAAAAGCTCGTCACGGCTGCTGCCGAAATGGCACGAGCACACGGTGCAGAAGTAACAGTCGTCGATCTGAAGGATTATGAGTTGCCCCTTTTCAATGAAGATCTCGAGGCCGCCGAAGGAGCACCTGAAAATGCGACCAAATTATTCAAGCTAATGAAGTCGCATGATGGACTCCTGCTTGGTTGTCCCGAGTACAACGGCTCGATCACGCCACTGCTTAAAAATACGATCGACTGGATCTCGCGTCCCCGCGAAGGGGAGCCACGCATGGCCGCCTATGTTGGCAAAGTTTGTACGCTGCTTAGTGCCTCGGAGGGATCCCTAGGTGGGATGCGTGGCTTGGTTCACGTACGAGCGATACTTAGCGGCATCGGTGTGCTTGTGTTGCCAAGTCAAGTCGCTGTGGGTAACTTCAGTGACGTGATCGGCGAGGAGGGTAAAATTCTTGACGAGGGCACCGAAAAACGTTTGGACTCGGCAATGGCAGAGTTGGTTATAACGACCAAAAAGTTGGCATGATATCTCTTTAAGGAAAATTAAGTAGGGGCTTAGTACGCTGAGAGCGTCTATCGTGGGGGGCGAAAAACCTTGTCATTAACCACAGCGATGATTCTGGGCTAGCCGTCGCCTGGTAAAGAAGCTTTTGAATGTTGATCTCCCTGGAAATCAACACGCGGATCAAACTCGTAGCTCTTCTTGCTGCGCCTGCTTGTCAGCGTAGCGCTGGCGGATTGGTGCGACGACATCGGCCAGGAATTCATCGACCTGCTCGGGTGCGCGTCCAACGAGTTGCGATGGGTCTGCCATTTCGTCAAGATCGACGGAGGCAAA
>CAYGQU010000090.1:0-9105 GCA_964352045.1 uncultured Planctomycetaceae bacterium | reverse complement strand
GCTTAACCGCATCGAGTAGCGGTTCTCCGAGCGCGTCGGTCATGTCCGAAGCGATAAATCCGGGGCAAATGGCATTGACGGTAATGGCTCGCCGCTTGCTGGCCAACTCACGAGCGACCGTTTGGGTGAAGCCAATGATTCCTGCTTTCGAAGCCGAATAATTAGCTTGCCCCGGATTGCCCATTAAGCCAGAGACGCTCGAAATGTTGATAATACGTCCTCGTTTGGCCCGCATCATGGGCTGAGAAACACCGCGTGTGAACAGAAAGATAGACCGCAAGTTGGTCGAGATGACTTGATCCCAGTCATCGTCCGACATGCGAGGCAAGAGCGTATCACGCGTCACCCCGGCATTATTAACAAGAATATCAATTTGGCCCCATTTTTCGATGATCTTTTCGATCAAGGAGGTGACTCCCTCGCTATCGACCACATCGCAGGCGAAGGCTTCTGCTTCGCCACCGGCTGCTTTGATTTCGGCAGCTACGGCTTCAAGCTTGTCGAGACTACGGGCGACGCAGGCGACTTTGGCTCCGGCAGCGCCGAGTCGTTTGGCAATCGCTTTACCAATGCCGCGTGAGGCACCCGTTACTAAAGCAGTTTGTCCACTGAGATCAACTTGTATCGAAGCTTTGTTTTCCGACATCATAGGGTCCAAGGCGTATACTAAGGAATGATTTGGCTAAGCCGAGTTCGGTTCAGTTCAAATGAGAAGCACCGAAGGGTTTTATTGAAAATACAACGATTTAAGCAGAGATGCCTTCGCTGGGTAGTTTGCGATTGATTCGTTTGAGGAGGCCTCGCAAGACGCGACCTGGCCCAATTTCGTAGAATCCCTCGATGCTGTGTTCCTCGAGTAAACCATGGATGGTTGCTTCCCATAGCACGGGGCTTACCACTTGGCGGACTAGCAGATCGCGAATTTCTTGGGGATCGGTATGTGCCTTCGCATCGACGTTGGAAACAACCGGCAGCTTCGGCTCGTAAATCTCGACTTCCGCCAAGACGGCCGACAAGCGTTCGACCGCTGGTTGCATTAAGGGAGTATGAAAAGCACCTGCTACAGCAAGCGGAATCGCTTTCATGGCGCCCGCTTCGACGGCCAGCTCGGCAATTTTTTCGCACGCGGCGGTTGAGCCAGAAACCACGATATTACCAGGGCAAAGGTAATTGGCGATTTGCATTGTTTGGCTAGGCAGCTCTTCACGGACTTGCGCACAAAGCGCCTCGATCGCGTCCGCTTCCATTCCTAAGAGGCTCACCATACCGCTGGGAACTGCCTCGGCAGCATCTTGCATGGCCGAGCCTCGTTCAGCTACAACACGCAAACCATCTTCAAATGAGATAGCCCCGGCAAAGGCGAGCGCTGTGTATTCGCCCAAACTAAGCCCCGCAACTGCTTGGCACGCCTCGATCGTCTTAGGCTCGTTATGACGAAGTCGTTCAAGGGCTGCTAAGCTGGCAACATACAGGGCTGGTTGGCTGTGGACCGTCGCATCGAGTTGATCAGCGGGACCCTCAAGGCATAGCTTGAGCAAGTCGTAGCCAAGTTGCTCCGAAGCGCGATCAAAGAGTTCTTTAGCTACAGGCAACTCGGCAGTTGCTTCGGCTCCCATGCCAACGTGCTGGGCTCCCTGCCCAGGAAACAGAAAGGCAATTCGGCCAGCGTCCATACGATTTTTTCGATCTCTGAGGTTAGGGGAACTCAGTGGTTGAGCAACGGCCTGCTCAGGCAAGCCAGGCTAGTTAGGCCGATCTAATCAGCCCGTCTAACGTCTAATCAGCCCGTCTAATTAGACCCGTCTACTCAGGATCGACAACTGTGCGGCCCATGTAGTGGCCACAGTTAGGATTCGGGCATACGACGTGCGTAGGCGTCATCGTGCCACAGCGTGGACAGGCTTGCAGCTGCTTCGCCTTGAGCGAATCATGCGAGCGACGCTTGCCAGAACGTGAGTTGGAGTGCTTTCGCTTAGGTACGGCCATCGTTACGTGCCAGCAAGAAATGCTGGGGCATAGGGTTTATGGTTGAGTTCGGTTTAGCCCCTTAAAGTACCTGCTAAATAGGCAAACTGTCAACGGGTTCCCCTTACTTTCGGCAGATAGAGGGCCAAACTCTTATTTGTTGCGGAACTACTGACTAGTTGCAAGAAAACGAGGCCCAAAAAACTGTAGTAGAGCAGTGGTTTCCGAAAGCAGGAGCCAAGATTTGGCTAAACCCCACTCTGCCTGAAAGTTGACGAGATACCCCTCGGTTTCATACGATTCATGCTGTCGGTTAACGGATTGCCCTATTCGAGGCTATTCCGTCTTGCCGCTTTATCTGCCATTAGTCGCACAAAGGAGGCACGAGATGCCATTATTTGAGGTTGAAACCACGGGGCATATCGTTATTTCTTGGGCCGATGACGCGGAAGCGGCAAAGAAGACCGTCGGAGAGATTTTTCCGAGCGAAGACGTCATTCGCCTTACGAAACGGCCTCGCGACACTTGGGTGATCTCCAAGTCCGCACTTGGGATTTCGATCAACATCGATCCCTGCAACACCGCACGCGATTGCCTATCGCGAGCTGAGGGGGACAAAGTCCACGCGATTCGACTTTACATGAATGAAAAAGGGGTCGACCTGGAGCAGGCTCGCAAGGTGATCGAATCGAACATGGTGATGGGCTGGTAGCCTCTTGGGAGCAAAGCTCAGCCGATGTCGATTACTGATAGCGATTGCCCGACGAAGGATAGCTAGGCGTTGCGATCGAGCTACCAGGTGCGTCTGGTTTCGTTGCTATGTTCATCGAAGAGGGCGCCATTGAACCTGAGTAAGTGCTGGTTCCACCAGGGCGATATTCACCAGGAGAAGAGACAAGCCGTACCTCAGACCCTAAGTCGTTGGAGTTCGATGCCACGATTGCGCCTGTTGCTTGCGTAGGCGTTGCTGAATAGCTCGGGGTGGTAGTTGCGTAGCGATCGACAGGGGTATTTGGCGTTGTTGTGGCAGCTGGTTGCTGAACGGGCGGTTGGTAGCTACTTACCGGTGCCGCGGCATAGCTTCCGTAACGATCACCAACAACTGAATTATTGGTAGTTGTTGAGGCAGGAGTTGACACAGCGGGAGTTGACACAACGGGAGTCGTCGAGGCAACAGCTGGTTCGTACTTAAATTCAGGCGTATTAGTTGGTGCTGTGGAAGCATAGCGATTGCCTAGATTGCCATAGCGATCACCTGCCGTCGTAGGGGTCGAGGCGACGACTGCCGGTGCGGTTTCCTTGTACCCGTTAGGATCATAAGGTCCGCTTGTTGCGGAGCTTGTTGGATTCGTCGAGGCCATCGCAGGGATAGCAGCAATCGGATAGCTGGGGGCCTGCATAGCAGGATCGACTGGCTTACTAGGAATCGCCGGAGTCGAAGCAATTTTTGCCGATTCAGCAGTAGGGGAACTATTAAAGGCAGGAGCAGTGCCTGCGGTTTCGATGGTTGGAATCGTCGGAGCTGCCGATCGCGCGGCGGGAGTGGTTGAAGCGATTGCCGCTGCGGGTGCGGTTGCTCCTTCGATCAACGGTGTTGCTGTTTCGGAAGGCAGAGCAGGGGCCGTGCGTGCAACCAGGGTCGCGTCGTCCGAGGCACCTGACCAAGGGTTCCACCATGCCCAGCGCGAACCACCTGAAGATTGGCAACCTACGCTCGATGCAACAAATAGCAGCACTAAACTAAGCGAGGCAAAACGATAGGCGAAGTTTGATTTGGTCATGGCTTTGTCGTGATCGGTTGCAAAGGTTGGACCCGATGAGGGACCTATTTTGGATAGCTATAACGTTTCGTCGGCATGTTGGGCATGTAACGATTAGGAAAAATCCTGCGTAACTTGCCTTGTTTGCCAGGGCTAAGGCGTCTTTGCCAAATCGCTACGCCTGATCGCTACGTCGAATTCCTAAGGAGTCGATTGGTTTGGTAAATCGCAGCGCGGGGAAAGGTAGAGAAATCACTTGTCTGTTGCAATGCGGTTTTGAATTGTTTGAATTGTTCACGTCACTTGACCTTGAAGCAGGCACCATAAATTTGACGCAGGTACAGAAACTGGGGCTGATGCAAGCAATGCTTGCATCAGCCCCAGTTAGTTTGATTAACCTGCAATCGTTAGCTAGAGGGCTAGCCTTCAGCTTTTGGCAGCCGCATACAGTTCGGCTACTTTATCCCAATTCACCACGTTGAAAAACGCGGCAATGTAGTCGGGACGACGGTTTTGGTAGTGCAGGTAATAAGCATGTTCCCAAACGTCGAGGCCCAAGATAGGTGTCCGGCCTGCCATGTAGGGGTTGTCTTGGTTAGGGGTCTTTTCGACGTGAAGTTTGCCATCGGAATCGACGCTGAGCCAAGCCCAGCCGCTGCCGAATTGCGTTGCACCAGCGTTACTAAAATCTTCTTTGAATTTTTCAAATCCACCCAATTCTGCATCAATTGCAGCCGCTAATTCCCCGGTTGGCGTACCACCGGTGTTGGGGCCCATGATGGTCCAAAAAAGTGAATGGTTGGCATGTCCGCCGCCATTGTTGCGAACAGCGCCCCGAATATTTTCAGGCACGCTATCAATATTTCGGCAAAGGTCTTCAATGCTTTGCTCAGCGACGCCGCTTCCCTCTAGGGCAGCGTTTACTTTCGTGACGTAAGCGTTGTGGTGCTTGCCATGATGGATTTCCATCGTTTGACTATCAATGTGCGGCTCAAGGGCATCTTTTGCATACGGTAGTTCGGGAAGGCTATAAGCCATTGCATTCTCTCCTGCAGTCGGTGGCTTCAAGGGTTTTAGATATCGGTTTTAGATATCGGTTTAGGCATCGTAGGCGAATCGCCTCGACGAACCAATTAGCGTCGCACGCCTTGCCCGATGTTTCAAGCGCCTATCGAATGGATTTCTTCCATGAAAAATGACAGCAAGCCCTCGCGAGCCTACTGCCATCGAATGAATGACTGGGGAAACCTATTTAAACTATTCGGCCAATTCGTCAACCTCTTTGGCGATGAGATAAGATCGCAAGTTGCTAAATAACAACCGTGCCCGTTCGGCGATTGGTCCCTTACGCCGATCTCGATCTCTTTTGGGACAAATAGATACGTCGATGTTGGTTTGCACATACTTGCCAGCAGCCAAGCCCGAGGTGTTCGTACGCTCGACTTTCTCTTGCTCAAGTTTCAGATCAATGATGAAATTTACGGGGCGAGAATTGTTTGATTTTGGCGTATCAATCACTTCGATTTGTAAATGATTCATCTTGGCTGAGCGGATGTTGGCATTGCGATCAGCAATAAAGCCTTTGAGTTTCTCGACTACCAATTCAATGGGTACGTTCGAGACGAGCTTCCGTTCGATGATCGACTGTCTGTTCGACGAGCCTACCAACCAGTCTTTGAAGCTAAACCAAGACACTTCGGTTGTTTCTTTTTCGCTCATGCCGGCGCCGAGTTGAACGACTTGATTGCGCCCTTGGTCTTTTGCGATATAGAGTCCTCGGTCGGTTCGGCGTAGGAACGTTTCAGGTGTATCGCCCGCTTGCAGTTCTGTAACACCGAAGCTTGCCGTTACGTTCTTACCACCCAGCTCGGGATGAGCTATCTCGGCAAATTGCTTGCGTAATTGTTCAGCACGGGCCGAAGCGGTTGCGTTGTTGCAGTCGGCACACAGGATAACAAACTCTTCACCTCCATAACGTGCCACGAGATCTCCCGAACGACATTGGGTCTTCAGTAGTTTAGCAAAAGCAAGAATAACTTGGTCGCCTGCTTGGTGACCAAAATCGTCATTCACGCGTTTGAAGTGATCGATGTCCGCCATGACTAAGCTACAAGACAAACCGGTATCTAAGTGGGTATCAATATAGGCTTCTAGCATGCGATCGAATTCGGCACGATTCGCCACTTGGGTCATCGGGTCTTTGGTGGTTGCTGTTTGAAGATTCTGGCACTGCTGTTCAAGCGTTGCTTCGCTAGAAATATCTCGTAACAACAAAGTAATGCCTTGAAGGGTACCATCTGCTGTCATCACTGGCATGGCGTGCAAGTTGATACCAAGGTATTTGCCACCGCGACCTTGAATTTCGTATCGCTCGATGACTTGTTGAGAGCAAGTGATCGCTTTTTGAACAGGACAATCCTGTTCGTTAACCAAGCTTCCCTTGGTAGTCGCAAGACGTAATAGTTTGGGGCAAAAAGTCTTGCCACAAATCGCTTCGACACCGATGCCAGTTAGTTGTTCGGCTCCATGGTTCCAGGCGGTGATTTGTCCTTGGGATGAAATGTAGGCAACCGCGTCACCCAGGTTCTTAACCAAAGTATCAGCAAACGGTGACCCCGATCGCGTCTCGCCAGCTGTAACGCTAGTTTGACTACTCGAAGGTTTTAGCGACTGCTCCCACTTTCCACCGAGGTCCAACGCTGTCACCCAACGATCAGCCACATCTTGGTCTAAGCTGCTTCTGTCTCCTGAAAAAGTTGCAACGAAGCTGCTAACCAATTCCGAATCAAATTGAGTTCCTGCTCCGTCATACAGTTCGGCAATTGCCTGGTCAAACGAGCGGGCAGGACGATAGACTTGGTCGGTTGTCATGGAATCAAAAGCATCGACGATGGCGATCATCCGAGCGATGACCGGACTTTTTTCTTCGCCTGAAGACTCGGAATCATGCATTCCATCTTGCCAAGAAGCAAACCGAGTGACTCCCTCAATAATATTGCCAGGGATACCAGCCGAAGTGAGAATTCGCTCCGCCGCCTCGACACACTGCAGCATTTCATCTTTTTCGGATGGCGTTAGACGTCCTGGCTTGCGTAGCACAGCATCGGCAACCGAGATTTTTCCAATGTCGTGTAGCAGGGCGGCCGCCTCAAGCTGTGTGCGAAGTTTGTCGGGCATTTGTAAAGCGGCTGCCCAACGGCTACAGCTTACAGCTACCCGTAAACTGTGCGAAGCGGTTGCCGGGTCGCGATAACGTAAAGCTGTGAATAGCGAAGCAACCATGCCAAGACGATTCTCGGCAAGTCGAACGACATAGTCCGATTCGTTATCTGCCTCTTCACTACCTTGGCCGGTCACAAGTGCCGTGCGGTCAAGTTCGCTCAGCATTTCGTTAACACTCGAATGACTCTCGGAATTTCCCGTAAAGGCATCAAGGGTGGTATTAGCATTGAGAGTTGAAGGCTCGGTTTGCATTGGTCAGCACGCTATCGGAAATGTTTTAGATTTTTTCAGAAGCACATTGTGTAAGGCGAGCGTTAGGCTCTCGGTACAATGGTCTGATGAAAAGTAGGTCATTCCGCTTGGTTTTCTTGCTGGTTTCGAGCATTGCTAGCACCGCATCCTGATTTCGCTCGATTTAATCCGCCTACTTGGCGTAATCGGAACCCCAGCAAGGAACGGTTCATATGCTGGGCCAAGCTAGCCGAATTACACAGAGGCGGGCTTATCGGTTCTGATGGACAGGATGTCCATCTCATTGGCTCTGCTAAAAAACAGGTTCTTATTTGCGAGGGATCGCCACATATGAGCAACGCCGCCCGGGCTGGTCGACGTCGACGTTTTCTGCACGAGGGTTCAACGGAATCTTTCAATCGGAGTTCTAGTCAGTCGCAATCGAACGATGCAAAAGCGAATGAAGCCGCTACGGGAAATCGGTACGCTCATCGTGCCAGCTCGGCAAGCTTTGCCATGGCTAAGCGTTTATTGCCACAAACTTGGGTGAGTCTTGTCTCAGTCATGCTGGGACTTATCGGTGCTACGGCGATGCTCGTGGCAATTGATCGATACGGCTTTCGGCTTCTTTCCGCCGATTCGCTGTTTGCTTCAGAAACAATGCAGTTTGGCGCAACGGCAACGCTGAGTGCATGGTTCGCGAGCACGTTATGGCTTGCGATAGCTGGTGTCTCGTTGGTTTTATTTGGTGTACGTCGTCAAAGAATGGATGACCTACGTTGCCAATACCGTTGGTGGCTTGTCGCTGCCATGTTTTCGCTTTTCATGAGCTTGAATGCCTCGATCAATGGTCATCTCTTGATGGCCAATTGCTTGGCAAAGGTGGTCGGCTGGTCTCCTTTGCCTGGTAATGCTTTTTGGTGGTTCATGCCAGCAGCTTTGATTTGTGGTGGACTCGCAGTGCGGTTAATTCTCGATTTGACTGAAAGTCGACTCGCTTTGACGGCTGCAGTTTTGGCGATGTTAACGATCTCGTTTGGCTGGAGCGTTGAAGCTGGCTTCATGCCTAATTCACTAGCCGAAGGTTCTCCTCTGTTGGCTTCACCCATTTTTGGGCCTGCCGTCTCCCTCGTAGGAACTAGCCTTTTGCTATTAACGGCGCTTTTTTATTCTCGCCACATTGTGCTAGAAGAGGGGGGCGTTATTGCCAGACCCGTCTCCAAACCACTACCAAAGAAATCAGCGATCACATCGAAAGCGACCACATCGAAGTCTGGCAATGCCGATTCGGCAGTCGCGACCAATCAGCCAAGAAGCGAGTCCCCAAGTCCTTCGGTGCCTATGGAGCAGAGGGAAGCCAGTGCCAAGTTGAGTTCCGCAACACCAACCCGAGCCGAACGACGAGCCGAAGAGAAGCGACAACGCCAAGCAAAAGCAAACTCAGGCGTCAGCGAGCCAACCATTTGGGTCAGTGGGGACGATTCAAACTATCAGGATGAATACGAAGAGCAGGGCGCTTCTCGAAAATTGAGCAAAGCTGAACGCAAACGCCTAAGAAAGCAAAAAGCTCGTCACGCGGCCTAATCAACCAAAGTGGGTTCTTTCGTTGTTTGCCTTAAGCAGGTAGCTTGGAACTAGTTGTCTTTTTAGCTTTGACACTGAATTCTGCCCTTATTCCGTATCCCCTGAGTTTTTCGATGTCGGTCCGCACCCGGTTCGCCCCAAGTCCTACCGGCTACTTACACATTGGTGGCGTAAGAACTGCCCTCTTCAATTGGCTTTATGCTCGTAACAAGGGTGGGCAGTTCATTCTTCGCGTTGACGATACGGACCAGCAACGAAACGTCGAGGAGGCGCTCCAACCGATTCTCCATGGTTTCGAGTGGCTTGGTATGGATTGGGACGAAGGGCCAGTCAGCCTCGCAGA
>CAYGQU010000089.1:0-9139 GCA_964352045.1 uncultured Planctomycetaceae bacterium | reverse complement strand
GTATATCAGTTGCGCGAGGTCTTCGATCGAATAAATATCATGTTGCGGCGGAGGGCTAATAAGTCCAACACCTGGTGTCGAATAACGAAGCGAAGCAATGTAGTCATCGACCTTCTTACCTGGCAATTCGCCCCCTTCGCCCGGCTTTGCACCTTGAGAAATCTTGATTTGGATCTCGTCGGCATTGGTTAGGTAACTGATCGTTACACCAAAACGGCCCGAGGCAACTTGCTTGATTGCCGAACGACGTGAGTCGCCGTTTTCTTCCGGCAACCAACGTGCGGGGTCTTCACCTCCTTCTCCCGTATTGCTTTTACCTCCAAGGCGATTCATTGCAATGGCAAGCGATTCGTGTGCTTCACCTGAAATCGAACCGAATGACATCGCACCGGTACAAAATCGCTTTACAATCTCGGTAACAGGCTGCACATCGTCCAGCGGAATTGGCCCACCGTTGGCTTGTTTTTTGAAATCCAATAACCCACGTAATTGGCAGCGGGTGCGGCTATCGTGGTTGATGTGATCCGAAAATCGTTTGTAGGCATCCTTGTCACCGGCTCGTGCGGCAACTTGAATATCAGCAATTGCCTTTGGTGACCACATGTGACGTTCCCCTTCGGCACGCCAGTGAAATTCACCCGGGTTTGGCAGTACTGGTAAGCTGTTTAAAGGATTGGCTGGATAACCCAAGGCATGCCGACGAAGCGATTCTTCGGCTATAACTTCGAAGCTAACACCCTGCACACGACTTGCTGTTCCGGTGAAGCAGAGGTCAATCACTTCGTCTTTCAAACCAAGCGCTTCAAAGATTTGGGCACCCTTGTAGCTTTGCAGCGTGGAGATTCCCATCTTGGCCATGACTTTAAGCATCCCTTTCGCGACGCCTTTACGGTATTTTTTGACCAATGCATGGTCTTCTGCCGTAACAGGGTCATACGCTTCACCATTTGCTGCCGCATCAACCGAAGGATGGCTCAAACCCTCGCCAGCTTCTTCGATGCCGAGCGTATCAGCCATGTCATCAAGCATATTGTCTCGGCGTGCTTGCCAAAGTGCTTCAAAAGCAAGATAAGGATTGATTGCGTCAGCACCATACCCCACAAGCAGACAGTGATGGTGCACTTCGCGCGCTTCGCCTGTTTCGATAACGAGACCTACACGGGTTCGTTTAGAGGTTTTAACCAAATGTTGATGAACCGCACCAACAGCAAGCAACGCACTGACGGCAACTTGATCGGCACATGCCTTACGATCCGAAAGCACGATCAGTGCGTATCCTTCATCGACGCCTGATTCTGCTTCTTGGCAAATACGTTCGAGTGCTGGTCGTAAGCCTTGAACTCCCTCTTTGCGAGCCCAGGTAATGTCGATGGTTTTGGTTCGCCAATCGCTCGTGCCGTCACCTTGTTCCACATGCTTGATCGAGGCGAGCTGCTCGTTCGACAGAATCGGGTGAGGTAAACGCAAGCGGTGGGCATGCCCTTCGCTTGTTTCAAGCAAATTTTGTTCTGGCCCGATATAGCATTCAAGCGACATAATGACTTCCTCGCGAATCGAATCGATTGCTGGATTAGTCACCTGCGCGAAGAGCTGTTTGAAGTAGTCGTATAGCAAACGTGGCTTGTCGGATAATACCGCTAAACAACTGTCATTACCCATCGAACCAATGGGATCTTTCTCAACACGAATCAATGGCAGCAACATGAATTTTAGCGTTTCAATCGTAAAACCAAACGCTTGTAAGCGCTCAAGCAAACGAGCCGAATTAAATCCATGAGATTCCGCTTCGGGATGCAAATCATTGAGTTCAATGCGATTTTTTGCTATCCATTCGCCGTAGGGACGTCGTGTGGCTATCTCTTCCTTTAATTCCCCATCGGGGATAAGCCGGCCTTGCTCGAAATCAACCAAGAACATTCGACCTGGTTGGAGACGGCCCTTGAGCTTGATATTCTCAGGCGCAACATCAACGACACCGACTTCGCTTCCCATGATAACACGGTCGTCATGCGTAACGTAGTAACGACTTGGGCGAAGGCCGTTGCGATCAAGCGTAGCACCAATGTACTTGCCGTCGGTAAAGACAATCGAAGCCGGACCATCCCATGGCTCCATCAGGGCCGAGTGATATTCATAGAAAGCGCGCTTTGTTTGACTCATCGTGGCATGATTTTGCCAAGCTTCAGGAACCATCATCATGACCGATTCTTGCAATGATCGGCCACTCATTAGCAGAAATTCGAGGGCATTATCAAACGTGCCCGAGTCACTGCAATCTGGCTCTACCAGTGGAAAAAGCTTGGGAAGCTCGCTCTTGAAGAGATCGCTCTTTAGCACCCCCTGGCGAGCGAACATCCAGTTGGCATTTCCCTTCACGGTATTAATTTCGCCATTATGGCTCATGAAACGGAGCGGCTGCGCGCGATCCCAACTGGGGAACGTATTCGTTGCAAAACGAGAGTGGACCATCGCAAGATGGCTCTCGAAGGTTTGATCCATCAGATCAGGGTAATACTTATAGAGTTGCTCGGTCGTGAGCATCCCTTTGTAAATAATTACCTTCGTGGACAACGAGCAAAGGTAGAACAACTTGCCTTGCGATAACGTTTTATCGGGACGCAGTAGGTTACTAGCGCGCTTCCGGATCAGATAAAGTTGTCGTTCAAATGCATCCCCTTCGCAATTATCGGCCGCTTCAATCACGAGTTGCTCAATAACTGGCTCAGCATTGAGAGCTGTTTGACCGAGATTGGCATAATCCGATTTAACCGGTACGGGACGCCAGCCTACAAGTCGCTGTCCCTGCTCAGTAACAATTTTTTCTACCGCTGCTTTACACTTTTCGCGTTCATCCGCTAATTGCGGGAGAAAGACGTTACCAACAGCAAATCGACCTGGCTCAGGTAGGTCAACTCCCAAATCTTCTTTGACGGCTGCCGTTAGAAATCGGTGCGGCAAGGCAGTCATAATGCCCGAACCGTCACCCGTATTTTCTTCACAACCACAAGCACCACGGTGGTCCATCCGGCGCAACAAATCTTCCGAATCGACTACAATTTGATGGCTGGGTATGCCTTTGATTTGCGCAATAAAGCCGACACCACAGTTGTCATGCTCAAAGGCAGGATCGTACAAGCCTTGCTTTTCGGGCAAGTGAAGTAATGGGGGACGTTTCGTCATGTTCGGAACGTTCTGTGAACGGTTAATAAATGTAAATTTCGACAAACTAAATGGACAACGACTAGGCTCTCAATAATTTAAGCGGTCGCCCTATTTGGTTTTGCGTGGGTTATTGGACGAGGGAGTACATCGGGCGGGTCGCTTGCGTGCTCTTTGAGTAGGTGCAAGAAACCCTCGGCAGCTTCAGAGATGATTTGATCTCTTGGTGTGATGATACCAAGTGGCCTAACCAATGCAGGCTTACTATCATCAGCGCCTCCAAGTCGAACCCTTACCAAAGTACCCATGGCACGTTCACTCATAAAAGTTGGTTCGGGCAAAAGTGCGATTCCTTCTTCGACCTCAACGGCTCGTTTTATCGACTCAAGATTATCAAACTCTGCGGCTACTTGTAGCTCACAGGGATGAGACGCAAAGAACTGCTGAATCTCATCACGCATCCGCAAGCCACGCGATGGCATCACTATCGGCTCACCACACAGCGATTCGGAGGTGGCATAGGCACACGAAGCAAGCCGATGCCCCGGGGCAACCGCAACCGCATAAATCTCTTCACGCCATGGCTTGGCTTGCAATCGGTCGGTTGAACGTGCGTAGCTAACAATGCCTAGGTCTGCTTCCCCCTCGGTAACCGCTTCGTAGACTTGATCAGGATGCATGTAGGCAACACGAACATCAATGTTTGGTTGCGCGGTGCGGAATTCGCCAACAAGTCGGTGCATTTGGCCAACACCCACCGAATAGATGGCCGCAATCGTAAGGCGCGATGTCACTTCTTGATGAATCGAGCGAACCTGATCTTCAAGCTCTAAATAGCTTTGTACCAAATCTCGGCAACCTTCGTGGTAACGATTCCCCTCTGGCGTTACGACGAAAGGACGGCGCGAACGATCAATTAGCCGTACCCCTAAACGTTCTTCCAATTGATGCACAACTTGACTGACATTTGGTTGCGAAACTCCATTCAACTCGGCAGCTTTTGAGAAACTACCTAGTCGGACTATGTCACAGTAAATTTTAAGTGATTTTAAGTGCATTAATGACTGCCGTGTGGTGAAGCATGGACGCAACCACACTAACTCACATTGGAAATTTCTCGGAAGCAGATCAGGCTTCTAGGAATCAAAAAACTGCTCAGCGGAATAAGTACTCTGCATAGAACAAGCCCTAGTATTAACTAGAGCAAAGTAAGAGTACCTGAAAATGAGATAGCTAGTCAATAATCACCCCCCTACAGAGGGTTTTATGAAAGCGCAATAAAACACGCAAGCCTATACTATCAATAGACTTGCGTGTTTAACGCTCTTTTTGATGTACTGCAAACGAGCCGTTCGATAGCAATTTCTCCGCGCCGGAAGGAACTAACTCTTATGCGCAGCCACTTCTACTTCGCCAGTTGCAATGTCAACCAACTGAGCAAACAACCGGCCTTTCTAATCGACATTTATCTTCCGGGTAGTTTCTTGAATTCGTAGCTATGCCCTCGATCACGGATGACTTCAGCCTTGATTATCTTATCCGTTGGAGGCTGAGGACCACTCCCTTGTGGGTTCACTCGATTCAAAGCTCCTAGTACGCCGAAGCCTTCGATCACACGCCCAAACACGGTGTGCTTGCCATCTAGGTGATCGGTCGGCAAAAAGGTGAGAAAGAATTGCGAACCACCTGTGTCTCGACCAGCATGTGCCATGCTCAAAGTACCACGGAAATGTTTCCGGATGTTGTCGTCATAGCACTCGCAGGCTATCGAATAACCAGGTCCTCCCGAACCGCTACCAGTTGGGTCACCTCCCTGTGCCATAAATCGTGAAAGTACCCGATGAAAAACCACGCCATCGTAGTATCCTTTTTTCACCAAGCTAAGAAAGTTAGCCACAGCGATGGGCGATTCGTTTTCAAAAAGCTCGATCACGATATCCCCTTTGGAAGTCATTAACTTCACGCGGGGCAAGTCGTCGGCCGCTGCATCGGCGGCGCGTTTGGCAGACTCTTCGGCCCACAGCTTACGATACACATCCATTTGGCGAAGGAACTTCATGGCAATGCCAAAAGTTTCTTGTGCTTCGTTCGATTCACCGGGGCCCGCTTCAAAAGCGCCTGAAGACTTAGCTAGTTCTGCGTATTTTTTAGCTGCATCGTAATCATTCGTAACAAAGGCAGCCAAAAAGGCCCAAACTGATAACTCCGACTTTTTGTTACCACCTTCAATCAATGCTTCGAGGATTGGCAGCGCCGCTTCGTAATCGTCACCACCACCAGCAGGTCCACGGCCAACCATTTGGTACTCGACCACCGATAGGAGTAATTCGGTTACTTGTTCATCCCCTTCGGGGTTGGCTCGGTAAGCTTCAATAGCGGCTTCGACCATGGCATTGACCTTAGGTTGTGTCTCGGCGACCAGTTGTTGTAGCCGCTTGTTGATAGATTCACGCTGATCGGGATCAGCAACTTGAAATTCGGTTCGGGCATCTTCGATGGCCCGAATTGATTGTTTGTAATCATTTACGGCTACTTGAAAAGCGGCTGCTTCCGGCGCAGCTTCCGAAGTGGCTGCCGGGAGGGAAGTTTCTTGTGCCAAGCTGGTTTGCAAACTCATCAACAAAGTAGCCAGCATAAAGACCATAGCAAGCGTGAATTGGACAAAAAGCCGCATTGTTGGATTCCTACACAGATCAAATGAATAAGCTTGAAAATAGCGATAAGTAACACACAAGACAGCCCAGAGGGCTCGAAGCGAACGCCTTGTGAGCTTACGATAGCAACTTCCCAACTACTACCCCAGCCTGCTAGCAACAATCCTATGCCTCCTGCCAATCGAAAGCCACACCCCGACAGTAACCGATCAAAGAATGTCCGGAGTGGTGCTTCGGCTAAAAAATCAAGTAAAGGGAAACCAAACGATCCGACACGCGCTGATATTGATGCCGATCTACGGATCATTGGTGGCAAATATCGTGGTACGAAGCTCGTTTACGAACCGTTTATTCAGGCAGGCAAAAAAGCAACCGACGGAGCAAGCGCTGTGGTTACCCGCCCAATGAAGCATCGCGTTCGGGAAGCGATCTTCAATCTGGTTGGTATGGAAGCCGAAGGCAAGCACGCTCTCGATCTGTTTGCGGGTACCGGAGCACTTGGGCTCGAAGCCATAAGTCGCGGAGCTGATCGTGCCACGTTCATCGAACGACATATCCCCACGGCAGATGTCGTCAAAAAAAACATGGCGGCTGTGGGGGTCGAAGCGCAGTGCGAATTACTCATTACCAGCGCCTTCCTATGGGGAAAACGTGATTTGGCTAACGACACGGCAACTGGCCCCAAACCTGAACGCCGAGGGGGAGATTTGCCTTTTGAAGATCGATTGCTTGCGAAGAAACTCCCTTGGCTCGTGTTTATCTCGCCCCCCTATTCATTTTTCGTTGATCGACAACATGAAATGATTGAGCTGATTACCGAAGTCATCCATCAAGCGCCTGCCGAAAGCATGATTTTAGTCGAGTCAGACGAACGTTTTGATTTCAATCTGCTGCCCGGCGATGTCAAAGAGACACGCTACGATGTAGGCTGGGATGTTCGCACTTACGCGCCGGCAGTCGTTGGAGTCTGGCGGTGTTAAATTAGTTGGGAAACTTTATCTAACGTCAGACATTTTGGTGAGATTAAATGAAATTTTCAACGAGCACAATTGTTTGGATAAGTTTTTTCGCGATTATGTTTAGCCAAGAATCCTCTGCTGAGAAGCAGACGCCGTCGAATGTGATTCCCCTCTGGGAAGGCGTAGCACCTGGTTCTGATAATTTTGTTGGCAAAGAAACGTACGAACAACGGGGAGCCGAGGTTCCCTTGAATCGCTGGTTAACTGGCACTTCAAGACCTACGGTTACGATTTATCAACCTAACGCAGAACGCTCCCGTGGTGCTGCCGTGCTAATCTTTCCGGGAGGTGGCTATGGGGGGCTTGCTATTGATAAAGAAGGACACCACGTTGCCCGCTGGCTTGCTTCGCAAGGCATGCATGCCGGTGTGGTGAGTTATCGATGCGGTGGAGGCATACACCAGCACCCCGTTCCTTTATCCGATGCTCAACAAGCAATTAAAATCTTTCGTAAGCGAGCCAAAGACTGGGGAGTTGATCCAAACCAAATTGGCGCCATGGGTTTCTCGGCGGGTGGCCATTTAGCTTCAACCGCTGCTACGCATGGTAGTGCGGATCTCCGCCCGAATTTTGCGATTCTGGTGTACCCTGTAATTTCGCTTCGCAATGGCATAACCCACCAAGGTTCACGCCATAATTTACTTGGCAAATCACCAGAAGCATCCCAAATTGCTAATCTATCAAACGACGAGCAAGTCGATGCCAAGACGCCTCCGACGTTTTTGGTTCATTCGACAGATGATCAATCTGTCCCTGTTGAAAATTGCTTTCGCTTTTACGAAGCGTGTCGTAAGCATAATGTTCCGACCGAGATGCATATCTATCCTGCAGGAGGCCATGGCTACGGCATGCAGTTAGGACCCGACTGGGCGCCAGCACTTGAAGCCTGGCTGTTCGCTAACGGCTGGATTGAAGCAGAAGAGTGATGCCTAGCACTCTATTGAATCAATAATCACTGAGTTCGAGCCACTCGGCTTCGAGCGATTCAATCTCTGCAGTGATATTTACCAGTCGTTTGTGCTGCGACTGCACCTCTTCGGCATTCGTTACATCAATCGCCTTGGCAGCTATCTCTTTCTTTTCGTTATCGAGTTTTGCGATTTTTCGTTCGAGGCTCTTTATCTTTTTCTGAGCATCACGATCGGCTCGACCACGAGCTTTGTTACTGCTTGCGGAGTCGTCAGTCGTTTTCGCAGGAGTTTCGCTCCGCAAGCCTGCGTCGATTTCTTGTTGGATGCGGAAGACGTAGTCATCGTAACTTGATGGGAAGCTAACGACACGACCTTCGCGGACCTCGATCACAGCCGTGGCGACTTCACGCATAAAATGACGATCGTGGCTCGTGAAAATAACGGTACCCTGGTATCGCTTTAGTGCATCGGCCAGCGCTTCGATGGTTTCGACATCGAGGTGGTTACCCGGTTCGTCAAGTACCAAGATGTTGTGCTGTTGTAATAATAATCCAGCAAGAACAAGCCTCGCGCGCTCGCCACCGCTGAGGACTTGAATTTTTTTCTCAGCCGTTTCACCCGAGAAAAGAAAACTGCCCGCGACTTTCTTCAGTTGCTGTGTATTCGTACCCGGTATGGCTTGGTAATCAAGATAATCGAGCACCGTTTGATCGGGACGCAACGTTGTATAAACGTGTTGGGCATAGACACCGACTTCGCAACCAAAGCCCCACTTCATATTCCCCCCTTTGATAGGAAGCGATTCGCAAAGGGTACGTAGAAAGGTCGTCTTCCCTTGGCCATTGTCACCGACAATGCCGACGCGGGTTCCATGTTCGACTTCGACATGAATATCCTCAGCAATCGTTTTATCCTCGTAACCGATGGCGAGCCCTTCCGTCCGTACGGCGGGGCCTTGTCGAGGCGTAAGCGAGGGGAAAGTGAATTGCACCTTTGCTTCTTCGCCGACGATTTCAATCGTATCGAGGCGTTCGAGTTGCTTGGCTTTGCTTCGGGCCTGGCTCGCTGTATTGGCATTGGCTCGATTGCTGGCAATGAATTGTTCGAGTTGCTTTCGTTTGGTCGCGGTCGTGGCATTTACGCGTTGGCTATGCTCGCGACGCTCTTCAAGATTTTCCATATAGCGATCCACATCGCCGGGGAACATCGTTAATGCACCGCGCGAAAGCTCTAGCGTGTGGGTGCAGGTCTTGTTCAAAAACGACCGATCGTGCGAAACGACCAGGATGCCCGCTTTGAAGTCTTTCAAAAAATGCTCTAGGAGCATCTGCGTACGCAGGTCGAGAAAGTTCGTCGGTTCGTCAAGAATCAATAAGTTTGGATCGTGCAGCAATAG
>CAYGQU010000088.1:462-9160 GCA_964352045.1 uncultured Planctomycetaceae bacterium | reverse complement strand
TACCGCGATAACAAGTTGCACTTCTAGCAGCTCAACCGTCGGCACATCATTTAGCTTGAGTCGCCAACTGTTCACATCGCGCAAGTCGATTTGTTGTTCGTCGACATCGAGCTTACCAGTCGGAAACAGAGCATCGCCGGTACGCTCGTTGTGCGTTGCTTCATCTTCCGGAGCGAGAGGGATCTGCGACAACTCAGCTGCGCGTTCAATGCCGGCAATGCTCATGCGCGCTAACGCGTCAGCTCCATCAACAAGCGAAGTTCCTTCTTGAGTGGCTTGCGCACGCAACGATTGATACGCTTCGAGCAACGGCTTCGCTTCGGCAGACAACGAGTTTTGAATTATCCGTTCTTCTTCCATCAAATGCCGATAGAAGCCAGGCGGACGCCGAACAGTTTGGCATGCGTTGTTGAGAATGAAATCGATCTGCGGCAACGATTGGCACAAGTGATCGGCAAATGCTTCGACGCTCGGCGTATGCCGAAGATCTAGGCCATGTAGCATAAGCCGATCACGCCATTCGCCTGAGTCGGTTTCCTCAAGAAACCTTCGCGAAGCATCGCAAGGAAATCGCGTAGAGACGACCACAAACGCGCCCGCTCGCAGTAACTTGAGTGCCGCTTGATAACCAATTTTTACTCTTCCACCCGTTATCAAGGCGTACCTACCTGTAAGATCAGCCGACTGGTGTCGCTTGGTCCAATTGAGCGACGCACAGTCAGGACAAAGCGAATCATAAAAATGATGCAACCGATCGTACTCGCGTTTGCACGTGTAACAAGCGCGCGTTTCCGATAGCTTAAGACCAAGTTGCTCTTCCGTGGCTTCGACCTTCGGTGGCAGCTCAGGCTCGAACGGGGCAGGGGGGGATGATTTTTTTAGCTGACGAACACTGGGTGTTGCGTCTTGAATCCCATCCATCGCAGGAACCGAGGCAAACGGTTTCTCGTTTTGAAACTGAGCGCGAATCCCCGTCTGGGCAAGCAGCTTGCGATCTTGTTGTTTCTTCTCGTCTGCCTCGGTGCGTTGTCTCTGGCGAAACTGTTTGGCGAGCTTCTTGCGCGACGCCCGATCAGGAAACGCCACTTGCTGCACAGCTTGAAGCCAGCGAAGCCGTTCTTCATCAGTAAGGTTGACCAAAGCGCCCCGGTCGTCGGCAACTTGCTCTAGCACTCTAATCGCTTCGAGCAAATCTTCTTTTGTCAACGCTTCCTGCTTAGAAAGGTCCGTTGGTTCGAACGTCATTTGCCCATAAACTGCTTGATCGGTTGCAAAATAGCATCAGCCCATAATTGATAACCTTTATCATTCGGGTGTAGTAAATCGGGCATGATATCGGCTGGAAGGTTTCCTTTTTCATCCAGAAAAACGTCGTTGATGTCAAGAAATTTAAGTCGATCGCCACGGCTAATTTGAGAGATTCCAGCGTTAACTTCATCGTTTTTACGACGTAGCTTGCCATCTGCTGTTGCATCGCGAGGGAAAACTGCCAGCAACAGCACGTTGCACGAGGGAGAGTTCTCAAGCAAACGATCGACTATCATAGTGACGCCAGCAATGGTTTCATCGGCAGGGTCTTCGGGGCGATGTCCCGTATTGTTCGTACCAATCATGACGACATAGAGCTGTGGGTCGAGGCCTTTGATTTCGCCCCCCGCGTCGCTTAACCGCCACAAAACGTGTTCTGTACGATCTCCGCTGTAGCCAAGGTTCAGTGCACCGTAAGGAGCAAATTGCTCATTCCAAATGGCTAAGGATTTCTTGTTTCGCTCCCAACCATGAGTAATTGAGTCACCAATGAAAACAAGCTGAATAGCATTGGCTTGCTTACTCTTTATTTCCGCAAGTTTCTCTTGATGACGATCCTGCCACCATTTATCAGGGCGATCCGTTGGAGAGAGAGAAGCCGGTTGATCGAGAACCGCTTCCTGAGCCAAGCTATCCGATAAATTACATAAGGTGCCGATGGCGATGGCAAAAACTAAAAGTTTCTTTGTGAAATTAGTTATCATGAATTTTGCCCTATGTAAATTTCTGAGGATAAAACCAAACCCGACTAGTCTAGTAAGCGAACTTCGATCTTTTCAAAGATTGCCGTGCTGCCAGGGTCGTGTCCTTGAAGAGCAATCGTTCCGCTCGATAATAATCGACCAGCTCGACGTTTAGGATCTGCAGCGGCATTATCAGGCTCGGTGTAATCCGTCGTTACTTTGCCATTTACCTTTACCGTGACATGCTTGTCTTTGACAGTAACCGTTTGCGTAAACCATTCGTTATCCTTTGCAGGGGAATAACTCAAAACATCATCAACGTCATATAGACCCCCTGTTTTTTTAATGTCTCCATGTGTGTTATTGAGCTGTGCTTCGTAGCCTTTCCCGGGCCAACCCTCGGCTTGAACGGCCGTATGAAAGTACATGCCCGAGTTAGAATTCGGCTTGAGCATCACCTTGCAACGCCATTCAAAATTTTTGAAATTGGCGTTAGCAACTTCGCCCACATAGTACAAATGCGATCGATCACCGTTGGCAATTATCTTGCCATCTGCAACGCGAAATGAGTCAGGGTTCTCAACCGCTTTCCAACCGGTAAGATCTTTTCCATTAAAAAGCTGGATCCACTCGCCAGATTCTTTTGCATCAGCAAATGAAACGAGGGTAAGAAGCAAGCAAATAATAAGAAAAGTGCGCATTGTTAATATCTCAGAAAAGTAGTGGTGTAATTCAAATGAGTAATGGAATCGCTATTATGACTAACTAGATATCCAAATTCTTCACATCGAGCGCGTGTTTTTGGATAAATTCACGTCTTGGCTCGACTTGGTCACCCATCAGCACGCGAAATAAATCGTCTGCCGCGCCAGCGTCTTCCATGGTCACTCGCATTAGTGTTCTTGCTGCGGGATCGAGCGTCGTATCACGTAGCTCTTCAGCATTCATTTCGCCAAGACCCTTAAAGCGAATGATCTGAAGGCCCCGTTCACCCGCCGCCCGAATCGCAGCAGGCAAACCACGCAAGTCATCGAGGCCCGTCTCGGCATCGCCGCGCTGGATCGTAAAGCGAGAAACTTCTTCGCCCGTTCGCTCTTGCGGGAACAGTGTGTCGATTTCAAAACCGATTTCCGAGAGGTCTTTAAGCATCGTATTGATCGTACGCACTTCGTGCATTTCCACGACACGAAGACGTTTGACTTGACTACTTTCGGCGTCTTGCTCCGAGGGTTCTTCTCCGTTGGCTTCTGATAGATTTTCAGGATCATGGGCCCCCGTTTCCTCTGCTGAGGCAAGTACCGTCCCCGAATCAATGATCAATTCACCACCCGTGAGTTTTTCTTGTTCTTGAACAAACGCATCGAGATCCTTACGCGAGGTGAACCAATGTTCGTTGGTCCCAAAAAAGACATGGAAGACGGGCAGCTTGCCCGAATTCGGATCGAGCCGTTCGGCATGAATCTTTAGCGAAACACCACGCCGTTCAAGCGCAACGATTGCCTCTTCCATGGCAGCTAGCGTACGAACGAGTTTTGCCATTTCATCCCCTTCGATTGAGATGCCATCGCTTGAGACCAACGTACTATCGCCAAGCCCTAGTTCGAGCAATTGGGTTCGCATCTCTTCCTCTGACTGCACATAGCGTGCAGGTTGTTTTCCCTTGCGCACGCGGAACAAAGGAGGCTGTGCAACGTAGACATGCCCCTTAGCTACCAAGTCATACATCTGGCGGTAAAAGAAAGTTAACAACAAGGTACGAATATGCGATCCATCGACGTCGGCGTCGGTCATGATCACTACTCGACCATACCGACGTTTTGAAACATCCTGTTCGGCCCCGATACCAGCACCAATTGCGGCGATCATGCTACGAACTTCTTCGTTAGCAAGGACTTTATCATCGCGGCTTTTATAAGCGTTGATGATTTTACCCCGTAGTGGAAGAATGGCTTGGAATTCGCGACGGCGACCCCCTTCGGCTGGGCCACCAGCCGAGTCACCTTCCACCAAATAGAGTTCACACTTATCGACTTCGCGGCTGGAACAGTCACGCAGCTTGCCGGGTAAGCTACCACCACTGAGGGCACCCTTTCGCTCACGGATTAATTGGCGAGCTTTACGGGCCGACTCACGTGCTTCAGCAGCAAGTAATCCTTTACGAATAATTGTCTTCGCCGATTTAGGGTTTTCTTCTAAATACTTTTGCAAGTACTCACCAAACAGCGAGTTGACAATGCCTTCCACTTCGCTGTTGCCCAGCTTGGTTTTTGTTTGTCCTTCAAACTGTGGATGCGGAACGCGACAAGAAATAACGGCGGTCAAACCTTCGCGGACATCGTCTCCGGTTGGGGTAAGATCCTTAAACAAATTTTCTTTTTTACCGTAGTTATTTAGCGTTCGGGTAAGGGCCGAGCGAAAACCGCTGAGGTGCGTTCCCCCTTCGGTTGTGTTGATGTTGTTCACATAGGTATGCACATTTTCGGTGTACTCACCCGAGTATTGTAAAGCGATTTCAAGCGAAACCCCTTCGGATTCCCCTTCAACAAAAAGTACATCGGGGTGGGCAACATCGCTGGCCCGATTGAGGTGCTTGATGTATTCACGAATTCCATCTTCATAACAGAACGATTCGGTTTCGCCATTTCGACCATCGGTGATCGTAATTCGTACCCCTTTGTTCAAAAAAGCCAGCTCTTGAAGCCGCTTCAGAAGCGTTGCATAGCTGTATTTCAGAACCTGAAAAATCTGTGGGTCGGCCTTAAAGGTTGTTTTAGTACCCACCTTGTCGCTGGCACCTGCACGGCGTATCGGACCCTTAGGAACTCCCCGTTCGTACTCTTGGTGATGTACGCTGCCGTCACGACAAACTTCCACCTCAGCCCATTCGGACAAGAAGTTCACAACCGTCACACCCACGCCGTGTAAACCGCCAGAGGTTTGATAAGCTCCTTTAGAGAACTTACCGCCAAACTTCAAAACGGTCATGACCCCTTCAAGGGTGCTGACTTCGCGGTCCATTTGTTCGGAAAGCTGCTCGTGCTTTTCAACCGGAATACCACGGCCATCGTCGGTGACAGTGATTGATTCATCCGGATTGATCGTAACCGTTACTTCGCTAGCGAAGCCAGCCATTGCTTCGTCAATCGAGTTATCAACCACTTCATAAACCAAATGATGCAAACCACGAGCTGTCGTGTCGCCAATGTACATACTGGGCCGCTCTCGCACGTGCTCCAAGTCGGAGAGATGTTCGAGATCTTCTTGGCCATAATCGGCGTTGGAATCTTCAGCCATAATCTTTTGAGGTTCTTTTGGTATCGACGAATAGAAATACTAAGCTAGTTAACGAACGCTGTTAGCTTCCTATTAAAATTGTTTTTAAAGGTGTTATCGTAATTGATATTTTTCACTACTAACTCTAACTCGTAATCCGACCGACTCGTAGTTTCAATGAAGTGATTCTTGCATCGGGCAAATTCTCTTGTATCTTCTTAAGAAGTTCGCTTCGTTGGAAAATGATTTCTTGCATCATCGTGCTATTAGCAACAAGCACTTCGAGCGTTCCACGCTGAACAGCTACTGCCCTGGTCTGGTTAACAAGTTGTGGCCCCACGATTTCGGTCCATGCCCGCTGTAGCCGATCGTTGCTTCCCGATGCGGCATAACCTCGTTTGGCCATATGCTGGGTAATATATCGTTCAATCCCTTTTGGTTGTCGTCCATAAAAATATTTCCGTTGTCGGGAAGATCGTTGCGATAAATCGCCAAGCTTTTCATTGGCTAAAATTTCTTCGCCAAGCTCTTCCTTCGTCTTACGATGATTTGAGCTGGGATCCATCTGTTTTGGATTCCTGAGTTTCAATATGATTTACGAACGGTCTCGCGCCAAAGGCATTATGACATAGCCGTAACCATCATCGACCGTTGCAACAGCTGCCGAGTCGCCGTCGGCAAGATCCATTGTGAAGGATTTTTCAGCATCAAGTGTCTTAAGAAAATCCATCATATAACGCGGATCGAGACTAATTATAATTGGTTCACCATCGTAACCAATTGGCATTTCAACGCGTGAATCACCTATCTCTGCTGCCCGACCTGCTAAGACCAACATGCCTTCACCAAATGTAAAATCAACTCCGCGACTTTCGTCGCTGGTGACAATAGCTGCTTGGCGCACTGCTGCGAAGAAAGGTCCCACCGTTAGCTCCACCAAAGCCGAGTTCGAACGCTTCGGAAAAACATCTCGCCAACGCGGGAATCTTCCCTCGAGCAATCGGGTCGAAAGCATCCCTGCGGGGCTACCAACCAGAACTTCATTCTGTCGAACTGCTATCCTCACGGTTGCCGCTTCGTCAGTCAAAACCCGGTCGATCAACTGAAGCGACCGGCTTGGTATGATTGTCGCATCCCCAAAAGAGTTTGCTCCATCAGCTGAGGTAATGGATCCTTCCATCTTTGCCAAGCGACGACCATCGGTACCAATCGCAAGAAGTTTACCTTCGTTTTCTTCAAGTTTTACGCCTCCCAAAGCATAACGACTGCTTTCGTTGTCGGTGGCGAAGATGGTCCGCTTGATCATCTCCTTCAGAAGTCTTGCTGGCATTTCGTGACAAGCCGACTCGTCAAAAGCAGCAATGGGAGGAAACTCACCAGCATCTTCCGAAGAAAGATTAAAAGTGCTTCGTTCACCCCGAACGATCGTCTTTTGACCGGTTGTTTCAATGCGAAAGGTGGTATCCGAGCTTTCGCGAAGAATTGATCCGAACCGCGTGACAGGGAGCAGCACAACGCCCTCTGATTCGGTTTCGATTCCTTGAACCGTCTGCCGAATGCTAACTTCCAGATCGGTTGCTTGTAGGGTTGCCAAATCGTTCGTTACTTCGAGCTTTACATTTTGAAGAATCGGTTTTGGACTACGAGACGGAGCGACCGCGGCAACCGTTTGGAACGCCTGCAGAAACTGTTCTCGATTGCAGGTGATTTTCATGAAGTGATTCCTTTCGTCATTGGAGTCGAACTCTTAATGAGATCTGACAAGACGAAGCTAAATATAAAATAGTTTTATAGAAATATTTGATAGTGTTTATGCAGTGAGTAAAAATGTCGATTAAGACTTTTACTCGATAGGTAAATGCTTAGTGACAAACAACTAAGGTTAAATAAACTATTGAGGATAAACTGTTGTTGATTTGTTTTTATAGCGTCGATCAAGGTGAACCCAATGTTTGCAACTCATAGTTATCAACCTAAAGGTGGTTGATGATGTTGTTCAAATATGATCGTGTCGACCGAACCAAAACAAGTTATCAACGTCACTTTCTATTTTTCCCAATTGGTATTTTTTGAATTAGTTTGTTTTCTTGTGGTTTAGCGGTTATCTAATTTCAACCGGAGTTCTTCGATCGCTGAACGAAGCGAACGATCGGTTTTCAATCCTTTTTCGATTCGTTTGTAATTGTGCATGATCGTTGTATGATCACGACCTCCGAAAAACCGGCCTATTTCGTCGTAGCTCATGGGCGTGAGTTCGCGGGCAAAATAAATGGCGACCGACCGGGCTAAAACAACCGTTTTTTTGCGAGTACTACTTTGCAGTTCTCGTAGAGGTAGCGAATAATACTTACCCACAACTGTAGTAATTTGTCGTAGCGGGGGCGTTTCGGGACGGGGTTGATCGGCAATAAATGCTTCCGCTTGGCTCATTCCGATCGGCTTATTTTTGCCATACCGACGAGTAAGCGCTTCGGCAGTTTGAATCACCCGGCGTGCATCGCCCGAGAGGGATTGTGATAGACAAGCAAGAGCCCCTTCATCAAACCGAGTGCCAGCCGATTCGAGCGTGTGCCGTAGTAATTCTGCACGCGCTTCGACAGAGAGGGCAGAAACCTCAAGTGTTAAACCTTCGGCAAATCGACTCAAGAGTCGGCGACTGAAACTGCTTATCGAACTAGGAGGTTTTGTTAGTGTCACGATGACCATACCACCCGATTCTTGCACCGTCTCGAAGGTGGTTAGCAATTCATCTTGCAAGTAATCACCTCTTGGCAGGTGATGTAAATCTTCAATCATTAGCAGTGATACATTACGCACATTTTGGCGAAATACTTCTACCTGGTGATCGCGAACCGCTTGGTCAAACCGACGGCGGAAATCAACGGCAGAAATCTTAAGCGAGGTTTCTTCGCCATGATACGTTTGAAACTGACGCGAGAGCGCCTTGGCAAGATGGCTTTTTCCACAGCCAGGTGGACCAACCAGCGCGAGGGGGGCCCAACAACGAATCTCTTCGGTAAATTTCGGACTCTTTGGAATCGCGTCAATCAGCTTACATATCACGGAAAGAACAAGCTGATTTTCTGGCCCGGCAACATAGCAGGGGGCAGTAGCAAGGCATTGGTTTTCCTTGCTGGGGCGAAAGTCCGTCGGCCGCTCCATGGTTTGGTGCGAAGTGGGTAGTTGAAGAATCGTCACGGTCGGATCGCGATAGACTCCCTGGGACTTGGTATGATCGGGGGCCAAACTCTTTTGGCCTAAACAATTGGGATCCGAAAGTTTTGGGTAACTAACAAGCTTCCTGGCAGCATTTGAAGACTCGTTTTGCATCCGTTCAGCTATGTTCTTTTCCATGATTGCCGAAGTTGACGGTTGCTAATGCCCTGAACATCCTTGCGAAAGACCTAAATAAGCTTACAGCCGATGCTGCGAAT
>CAYGQU010000088.1:0-452 GCA_964352045.1 uncultured Planctomycetaceae bacterium | reverse complement strand
AATCGCTTTGGGCGAAGCTCCGAATTCTACCCGATTTTGCCTCTGTTCGGGAGCCGCCGCCGGATGATTTTGAAGGATAACTTTCGCTTAATGCGTAGCAGGAAAACCGGCACAAACCGAACGAATTCGATCGATTGCCATGTCAATTTCTGCTTCCGTTGTAGTTGCACCCAGACTGAAGCGTATGGCCGACGCGACTTGCGCCTCCGGAAGGCCCATCGCCCGCAATATGGGCGAGGGTTCACTCGACCCGCTGGCACATGCTGAACCGCTTGAGCAAGAAACCCCTGCCAAATCGAGCGCCATCACCAAAGCCTGACGATCGAGACCCACCATGGCCACACACGAAGTCTGCGGCAGCCTCGGGGCGTTGGCCCCAAGGATTTTGACAGCGGGATAAATCTTCGACAAATGTTGTTCCAAACGATCGCGAAGTGTGGTGAGCCCAAGAC
>CAYGQU010000087.1:0-9170 GCA_964352045.1 uncultured Planctomycetaceae bacterium | reverse complement strand
GTTTCCTAGTCATGTCGGTAGGGGATTTCGACGAACTCAGCTCAAATCCGTAATGGAAGAATTATTTTTCGGTAGGTTGGGTAGCGGGTTGGTGTTTGTCGATAACGCGATTGAAGTCTTCAGCTAAGCCGTGCCAAAAATCGCCATTCCGGAACGAAAGTTTCTCTGTCTGCTCCCCCGCGGCCAACGATTGTGCCGCACGACGAACCCTGAGTACGGGTCCAGCAAATCGGCTACTCAATTTGACCGAGTCGTAAACAAAGATGGGAATCAAACAAAGCATAACCAATAGTAGTGGACTTAAAGTCGACCAAACATCTTCAAACAACTCGGTAAATGAAGTAAATGGTTTGCCCAACCATTGAAACAAGCAAGCCAAGGCTACGGCCACCAAGATGAAAACAACCCAGTGGAGCGTCAGCCGTCGCGCAAGGGCGAGTTGTATTTCACGATCGACTATTTTCGGTAAACGACTACGGTTTGACATTTTCTTTCCTGTGGATCTCTACCAAAAGGAAGTTGTCTCGAAGGCCTGCGTGCCAATTCCGAGGGACATCCTCTATAGAAAAGCTAGCTCAGAAAACTATCGAAAGCCGGTGAAATCGGCCAGGAGCGTACCATAGTATCGAACCTTCTGTCCGGTCGATTATGCGTAATCGCTACGATTGGAACCCCAATGCAGAAGGTCATAGGTACAAGTTGGACCTAGTTCGTAAAACAGGGAAACCACAGCAAACAGAACGAGTTACCTCGTGCAATAACCACATTTTTTTCGTAGCAAGTTTGATAAGATAAAAGAAACATAAGATTCAAATTAATAATCACTAAATCAATTTAGAACACAAATCTTAAATCCCGTCTTATCTTTTTTTCTTTGAATTGGACAGGATCAAAAGAATCGAAGAGCTACCGATCCGGTAGGGTTTGGTAGGTCTAGGTGGATCGCCGTGCTCGCCGTATCGTCGTGGTTCACTACTTCCTTCATTCTCTTATTCCGCTTTGCACCTTGAAGATACCTTATTTACTAGAAAACCATGGCTGAAAGATAGGGTGCAGTTGATCAAAGCTTAAGTTCGGCAAAGTTCTTTAGCAGCTGTAACCCATATTTTTGGCTTTTTTCAGGATGGAATTGTGTGGCAAATAAATTGTCACGCCACACGCTTGAGCAAAAATTTCCGCCATAATTGGTTTCGGTTGCGCAAATTGAGTCCTCATCGAGAACTACATGATATCCATGCACGAAGTAAAAGTGCGTTTTGTTTGGTATGCCAGCGAAGATCGGCGACTGGTTGCGATACTCGATTTGGTTCCAACCCATGTGGGGAACTTTCAGATCGGGTGCGATATCAAAGCGCACTACTTTGCCTGGCAAGATTCCAAGCCCTTCGTGTTCGCCATCTTCGTAGCTTTTGTCGAAGAGAAGTTGCAATCCCAGGCAGATCCCTAGGAATGGTTTTCCAAAGTCGATTGCTGATCTGATGGGCTCTTCAAGACCTTGTTCACGGACGGCACGCAGGGCGTCAGCCGATGCCCCTACGCCGGGTAAGATAATTCGTTCTGCCCGTGCTAGTTCAGCAGGGTCGCGGGTAATGGTTGCTTGATGCCCAACTTTTTCTAACCCTTTTTGCACACTTCGCAGGTTACCCATTCCGTAATCAATAATCGCGATCATGTGGCAGATGTTGGTTGGCTAAGAGGGTGTCTACAAAGCATCAAATTCATATCGCCCACACACTACCGTTTTTTGAGAAGGGGTTAGTGGAGGGGGCTATTGTATTGGTTGAATCGCTACTTATTAGACACGCTCTAAGCAGCGCACTGTATAAAAAATGTATTCTAACTACCAAATTGCGAAGACCCTAGCCCCGCCTGCATGGGAACTATCAAGTCACATAAGAAAATGACGAGTGGCAAAGAGTCAATGAGTCACGGCGGAACCCAACGGTCGATAGACCTCTTAGTACTCAGGAAAATCGCTTCCTCCTATAGGTACTGAAAATCCTGACCAAAAATGCTTATCGACTTAATCCGCTAGGGAGATCAATGCGTTGGTGACTCGTCTTTGATTTTAATGAGACAAGATAGGAAAGTGCTTAGCAAGGATTGCTTGATATGCTTCAGTTAGTCGCTGTGCTCGCTGTGTAGCCGTGGTCTTCTACTCTTTTTAACCTATGAACAGCGTGTAGATTCAATAAGAAGAGCTTTTTACCACAACCCCAGGATTACCGCTGACGAACGGTCTCGGGATAAACAACTAATTCAAGACGACGATTCTTGGTTCGACCTGCTTCGGTAGCATTGGAGACGAGCGGGTGATTTGCCCCATGGCCAATCACAAAGAGTTGGCTTGCCGGCACGCCGCTGCGTTGAAGCGATTCGTAGACCGCCGTTGCTTGGGCTGTCGAAAGATGGTGTGCGGTCGGGTATTGCGACGAGTTAATCGGCGCCCCGTCGGTGTGGCCTTCGATGCCGATCATGTGATCGCGGTAATTGTTTAGTAGCTCGGAAGCGACACTTTGTACCAATTGTTCACCAGTCGGCATGAGCTGTGGTGAGGCGGTGTAGAAGACTTGGTCGGCGGCAAGCGAAACGCGAATTACATCGCCATCTTGACGAACTTCAACGCCAGGAACATCGCGCAAACGAATTGGTTGTAGTAAGGTGCTGTTTGGCCTTATCGCAGCGCCAATGGGCTGTCTGGCCGAAGCGACGAGCGCTTGGGTTCGACTCTGCAACTCCTCATTGTTCTTTTGAGTCGAAGCGAGCCGATCGGCTGTGGCCTTGAGTTGGCCCTGAGTGGCAGCGACTTGGTCGTTGAGCAGTTGGGTTTGTTGCCGTGATTGGGCGAGCAAGGTTTCGAGTTCTTGATTGTCCTGATCAAGCTGATTGGCCCGTTGCTGTAGTTCTTGTTGCTGCTGAGCGAACAATTGTTGCTGCTCGGGAGTAATCGTCATTGCCTGCTGTTGATCGGGCCTAAACACGACACGACCACAGCCACTTGCCGATAACAAGCAGAGTAAGAGCAATAAACTGATTTGAGAGCGGAACATACGCTCGCACCATAGGACGATTGAACTAGTAAGGCGCGAAGAGTAGCAGCCAGTCTGAGTGGAGCCAAGATCGTCTTTGCAGCAATGCTAGCATGTGCGGTTGTAGTAAGGAAAGAAACCACAAAGCCACGAAGGAAATGACGAATGTCGAACTGAGAATGACGTAAAAATTTACTATAGCGACACGGCAGCCAACTTGGGTGTGGATGGCTTCCTAGCTTGGAATCCCGTCAATCTTGTTAATCCTGCCTATTTCACAAACAAGAAGACAGGATGAAGGAAAGAACAGGATAATTTTTCTTCAAGAATCGCTAAAAAAACACTTATTTCGAAGCGGTCTGTTTCGTACCGGTTTTGATCAATCCGCGCTTCAGTATAAGGTGAACGCAAATGAGGCCATAACGAAAGAGAGGTCACTCAAACGGCGTCCATCAACTGAGCGACAGTGATCGTCGGTTTTGGCTTCGCAAAGTCGAATCGCTTAATGAAATTCCGACGCATCCATTGTGGGGCATGTGGTTCCCAGCCTTGGCGTTTTAGGAACCGTTCCGAAAGGCGGCTATTGGCGGCGTCGCAAAGCAGGGCGTGCGATGATTTGATCTCGGCAATTTCATCGAGCACTGCCAGGGCGGCTCGAAACGTGGCGTAGCTCGTCCCTCCAGTGCATTCGACATAGCGCAGTGCGATAAACGAATCGTGCCGACGGGGTTGATTGTAGTAGAGTCGGCATCGGTCAGCCGGGCCGCGTGGCTTCCAATGATCGGTTACCGGGATAAGCTCACGCATTGAAAACAACTTCGGCCAAAAGCGGAGCGTTAGCTTGGTTAGCTCAGCAGCCGAGGTTTCAATCACACCGTAACGCTTGGTACGCACCAGCTCAAGATTGGCTGACAGGTCGGTGATGGTTTGACAGTAGAGCATCGATCAAAGTAGGGTCCGCCATACGGACCGTTCAAATTAAAGTGACTTAATAAGAGTTTTATTAGGACAAACCCCTTACCACGGTCCGCACAGCGGATCTTACGGCTTGGCGTCTTGACGGTTCCCCTCAACTCTCGCTTATTCCTAGCAGTCGGGTTTTAATAACTCGCCAAATACCGAGCAAAACCCCCATCAGAACAAGGCCGATAATTAGCACAGCCGGCAGGAGTGTACCGTGTGCAAAGATCGCTTCGCCTCGGCTCCAGAGTTGATTCCACTGGACAACAACAAATGCCGTGCCGAGACAGAGGAAGGGGCCATAGGGAATGATGTCGTCACGTCGCAAAAAAAGTTGCAAGATTCCTATGATGATTCCGGCGAAAGGGGCCAGGAAGAAGGTCATCAAGCCAGCTTGCCAGCCGATGAACGTGCCGATCATCATCATGAGCGTCACGTCGCCGAAGCCCATCGCTTCTTTGCCAAGAGCGGTCGAGCCGACGATTCTTACCGCCCAAATCATACCGCCGCTCAGGGCCATGCCAATGAGCGACGTTAAGAGCCCAACCCAAGCATCGCCACCGGAAGACCAAACGGTAGCAATCCAAAGGGTACCAGCAATCAATATTTCGCGTAGCGGTGTTGTGCGAAGCGTTCGAGATACGCGGCGAAGCACTACCATCAGACCAAACAGCATGCCGCGACGAATGTGCCAACGTCTAGGTGTAAGGGCAAAGCACCAAAGCCAAAAACAAGCGAGCCCAATCAGCAAAGAAACGTGACCAGTGTTGGCTAACAGTTCAGGCCATTCATTGGGCGAGGCGATATGAACCGCGTTGACCCAAAGTGGTTCCCCATTGGGGACCATGGCCTGAGCCTCGGCTCCTCCATATGGAATTGAAATCGGCGGGGCCGTGGCTTGTTCCGTAAAGGTGGGCAACAAACCACGGGGCAACAGCGTCGCCATGATGAGGCCTAGCAAAGTGCCGGGAACGGTAACTTCGTCGGGGATCGTTTTTTCATCGATATCAATCAACGAAGCGATCAGCATCAAAAACGCCAGCACCGCATGAAAGAGAAAGCCATAAAACGCATAGGCTTGTAGGTCGAAGGGCATCCTTCGTAATCCCAAATCGTTTAGCCCAAGCAACGCAAGGTTATGGACCTCCCACCGATAGAGCCAAACCATTGCTAGCGCAAAACTGAGTTCGACGATCATCGGGCGAATCCAGAATCCTCGCCCAAGCACTTTCGCATCGCGTCGCAGGCGGAGCCAACCAAGAATCGGTATCCGATCCAACCAAGTGCGGTGAGCGACTCCGTCGGGTGTTGCTTGCCAGGGCGAGATGCGGCGATAGTTCCATGCCCAGGCATAAACGGCCCCATTCGCCAACGAGGCGGCAAAAGCTGCTGCGAAAAAGACAATGATTTGTGGCCAATCCATGGCGTTCCACGGCGTAGTAAAGCGGTTAAAAAATTAAATGGTAGAATGATTTTTTAGCCATGCGGCAATTGCTTCAACAATTTGTTGGGGAGTTGCTTCCTCGGTACCTATCGCAAGCGTAGCACATTCTCGGTAAAGAAGCGTCCTCGTTTGTAATCCCTGCTGAACCTCTTCGAGCAAAGAAGCTGCTTCGGTCAGGTTAGGCCGACGATCAGCTGTTGAGGTGTCAGATCCAATTCGCTTGGCCAAGGTTTCTGCCGAGGCTGTGAGCCATACGACGGGGCCCGCTTTTTTCAGCCGCTCGCGTGTTGATTGCCGAAGGATGGCCCCTCCTCCCAATGAGATAACGGACTGTTTTATTTTGCAGAGATCCGCAACCACCTGTTCTTCTAAGTCGCGAAAAGTAGGTTCCCCTTCGTCGGCAAAGATCTGTGCAATGGTTTTGCCAGCTCGCGTTTCAATCTCATCATCCGCGTCGATCCATTCGACTTTGAGTTGTTCTGCCAGCAAACGGGCGACCGTTGTTTTACCAGTTCCCCGGTAGCCAGTGAGAAAAAGAAGCACTATCGAAGCTTTCTTAAATGATTGCAGCAAAGGTTAGAGATAGGTCAGTCGAGCAAAAATTCAGAACTTCACCGGGCCCGTAGCACGCTTCAACGTTTCACGCATAATGCCCTTAGGTGGTTTATTTCCTGTAAAAAGGTAGTATTGTAATTCCGCTTGACCGACGAACATATCGACGCCGGTCACAACTGTGCAGCCATGGTCACGTGCTTCTTTGATAAGCAGCGTTGATTCGGGATTATAAACCGTATCAAACACAATCATACTTGGCTTCAAGTACGCCTTGCTGAAAGGCGTGTCATCGACATTGGGGTGCATGCCAAGGGGAGTGCAGTTGATAACAATGTCGCCCGGGTTCGTGTGGCGTGCTTTCCAGTCGATTGCCTTGGCGCCAAACTCTTTGGCAAGCTGCTCGGCACGTTCTCGGGTCCGATTGGTAACGGTTACCTTGGCACCACGGCGTTGAAGGCCATATAGAATCGCGCGGGCAACGCCTCCTGCACCAAGGACCAAAACACGCTGCCCTTCGAGAGGGCTTTTTTCGCCTTCGGACGGGGTAGAAGGATGATCGGCACCCAATGCTAGTTCAAGCGAATCCATGGCCGCCTTGCAGTCGGTGTTGTAACCGACGACATCGTTGCCACGGAAGACGACCGTATTCACCGCCTTGATTCCTTTTGCCGCTGGATCAACCTTGGTCAAGTACTTGGCAATCGACTCTTTGTGCGGGATCGTTACGCTAAGCCCCTTAAGACCCAAACGGGGAATCGTTTCGATGAATTCTTCAAGCGAGTCAGCCGGCACACGCAACGGAACGTAGATTGCGTTTTTCTTATCCGCTGCCAAAGCGGCATTATGAATTTGCGGGCTGAGGCTATGCCCCACAGGATCGGCCACGACGCCATAAACGTCGGTATCCGGATTTATTTCTTCGTACCGATAGATGTCTTTCATTTGCTGAAAGCTAAGTTGCCCTGGCGCGAGCGCCCGTTCGTGATGGAAAGTCGCGTAGGTGAATGGCGCACCGAATTTTGCTCCCAAAATGCGCGACGGGGTTCCGATGTCGCCCATGCACATGCCGACCGTCGGGACCTTGCTGTTCTTAACGAGTTCGAGCATCCGCACATTGTCACGCGGATGCTGGGCCATGGTCGCTATCTTAACGATGTCGGCATCCTTCTCAGCCATGCGGGCATGCAACTCTTCTAAATCATCCGGTGTGTGCCGAAAGTTGTGATAGCTAATAATGCGTTTTGTTTTGCCATAGCGTGGTACCTTGTCGGCCAAATCCTCTTCGATATCGACGTACTCAACCCCCAGCACGATTGCTTCGCGAAGCATGGTGAGCCGTTGTTCTTCGGTGCCCGAGAATTTTCCTCCATCAACTTCGCGACGATAGGTGATGATCACCGGCGTTGGCCGTTCGTTCAGCAAACGTTGGACGTTGACGCGCGTGCTGATGTAATCGAGCCGTAGCTCGACGAGCTTCGCCCCTTCTTCGGCAAGGTGCTTATGTTCGGCAAGAACATGTTTATGTCGGCTACGGCCAATGCTGACGCAAATCATACGGGAAAAGGGGGCTAGCGGCTGAGGTTGAAAGGGTACTTAGTGATTGAGCTACAAGCGAATAGGCAACGATAGAGAGCCACGATATGGGCTTTCTAAAGCAAAATTGATCCCAGTAACTATTGTCGCCAGAAATTGCCCGTTTCACCACCCCTTTGTTCTTGTTCTCTTGAATCAAAACTGCCGTTATGAACTATTTTTTTAATAGCTGCGTAAAAACATCCTACTCATGATCCCTCCCAACACTTTTTTCCCACCCAAAAGGAAGGACCTACACCATGATTGAAATTCGTCGAGCAAGTGAACGGGGGCATGCTAATCATGGCTGGCTCGAAACATATCACACTTTTTCGTTTGGTGGCTATCAAGATCGCGAACATACTCAGTTTCGATCCTTGCGTGTTATGAATGAAGACTTCGTCTCGGCCGGCGAGGGTTTCGGGACACACCCGCACCGCGATATGGAAATCGTTACTTACGTCCTCTCGGGTGCTCTTGAACATAAGGATTCGATGGGAAATGGCGAGGTTTTACGTCCAGGTGAATTGCAGCGGATGTCGGCAGGCACGGGCATCACGCATAGCGAGTTCAATCCGTCGATGGATGAGTCGGTACATCTTTACCAAATTTGGTTACTACCCGAGCGAACAGGAATTGAACCCAGCTATGAGCAAAAAGAATTTTCTCTCGAAGAAAGAAAAAACAAACTTCGACTCGTTGCCTCGCGTGACGCAGCCCAGGGTTCGCTACAGATTCATCAAGACGCAAAGATTTACTTAGCTAATATCAATAAAGGTAAGACGGTTAAGCAAAGCATCGCCGCAGGTCGTCATGCTTGGCTACAAGTTCTTCGAGGCGAAGTAAAACTGAATGATCAAAAGTTAGGAACCAGCGACGGAGTCGCTATTAGTGAGGAAAGCTACCTAGATATTACTGCTGATAGCGATGCCGAAGTAATGTTATTTGATTTGAATTAAAAGATAATATGGCTACCTGATACCCTTGTTGCAGTCTAGAAAATAAAGTGAGATAGGTTTTATTACTAAAGCAGGATTGAAACTTCGCTTTTTCAAAATATCTACAGCTCTCCGTTTTATCTCAACGACTAACGCGGCGTACCGGGCCTGCGTTGTAGCCTGGGTTTCGGCTCAATGCGTTTTGCGTTGCGCTGCGACTATCACGACCAGGAACAACGACCCAAAGTGGATCACCTCGCGTGCCACGTGCTGGGTATAAAGTGACCTCCCACAGAGAAGTGACACCTGCCTCCACCGCTTGCAAGCCGAGTTGGATCTGGGCTATTTGCCGAGTGACTTGAGCATCTTGATCTCGAGCCGCGGCGAGAGTCTGCAATTCGCTGGCATAGTTTTGCTGCGCCATCGAATCTTGATGGGCCGCTTTCCATTGCTCCCAATCGGGACTGAGCACGGCCAAGTCTTCTTCGCTTAGCAAGAAGAAGGGGAGAGCATACTCATCACCGTTTTCCAATTCGAGCATAACGCCATCGACTTGATAGCTTACCTGAGGTTTACCTTTACGATGGGAGAGCCATCTTTCAAGCGAAACTTTGTCAGAGACTTGGTTCTCTTCAAAATGAGCAACAATTTTTGGAGCAACCAGTTGATAAA
>CAYGQU010000086.1:1930-9173 GCA_964352045.1 uncultured Planctomycetaceae bacterium | reverse complement strand
ATCCGCACGTCGCTCGGCAGAGAAGTTCGCATTTCCTCTAAAGCAGCGGTGACTTTATTCGTGACAGTGCGTGTGTCAGCATCGGGTTGCTTGAGGATGGTCAATACAACAGAACGACCGCCCACCATTTCGCCTTGATCATTTCGAGCGAATGCGGAGCTGTCACCTCGCTTGACCTGAGCCCCTTCTTCGATACGTGCGACTTGCGAGAGCGTAATCGACTGACGATTTCTCTGCTTGATGACGATGTCGCCAATCTCTTCAAGAGATCCAACTCGGCCCAAGGATCGCACGAGAAACTCGTTTGGTCCTTGCTCATCGAGATAACCTCCCGCGGTGTTCTGATTGCTATCTTCAATAGCTTGCTTGACATCGTGGAGCGTAACCCCAAAACGGAGCAGCGAGTCAGGATCGACCAGCACTTGAAACTGCTTACGGTCGCCTCCCATGACGATAACTTGTGAGACGCCGGGAATGGTAAGCAGGCGTTGGCGTATGACCCAGTCCGAGAGGGTTCGCAACTCCATTGGGGTTGTATCGCCTTCGGCCGTTACACCAATCATCATGATTTGACCCATGATCGAAGAGATGGGCATGAGTTGCGGCGATACGTCAGCCGGCAAGATATCGCTTGCTAAAGCCATCCTCTCGGCAACAATCTGTCGGTCGTTATATATATTGGTTCCCCAGTCGAACTCGACGTAGACGACTGATAAACCAATTCCTGAAGTCGTTCGCACGTCCTGCACCCCCGTCGCACCGTTTAGTACGGTTTCGATCGGGAAAGTAACCAGCGTTTCAACCTCTTCTGGCGCTAGACCATGTGCCTCGGTCATGACGACGACACGAGGGCGATTGAGATTTGGGAAGACATCAATCGGTAACTGGGTCGCCTGCCATCCACCGTAACCAAGCAAGAGGACCGCCGCAGCGATCACCAGGAGGCGGTTAAGAAGAGCGAATCTGATAATAGCATTGAGCATAGCTAGGTTACCGAAGGGAGCAGAAGACTCAGGCAATTAAACTGGCGTATTGTTAGTGATTGTGTCCTGCATGGGGGTCGATTCCGCCACCCGCCATGTTCTTGAGCGCTAAGTGCATTTGAAATACACCATCGCCAGCAACAATATCTTGGGGATAGAGTGCGCCATCATTGGCGATCACAACCGATTCTTGATCTCGGTAAAGCACATGCACCGGTATTTGATCAAAATGGTCCCCATTTTGGCGATAAGCGTACGTTTCAGCTCCTTCCTTAACAACGGCGGTAACCGGAAGTACGATCTGTTTCTCCCACGTCTCGATAGGGACACGAATCTCCATTCGTTGTCCTGGCTTGTACTGCCACTCAATAAAGCGTTTGTCTCTTTCAGTTCGGTCAAGGGCGATCTTGTTTGGAAGCCTTAAATAGACTTTCAACGCCCGAGAGGTCGGATCAATCTGATCGGCAACGTAGAGAATAGCCAAGCCAGTTACTTCAGCCTCTCTTGAGTTACCCCGCAATAAACGGGCGTTAACATTCCTGCGATCCTTAGCTGCCTCCCTGATTTCGCCAGCATCGTCTTCAAACGCGATGCCTTCAACGTGCAATTCGCAGTGGTCGGCGAGCACCGCAAGTTCGCTACCAACCTCGATCTGTTCACCTTTCGCAACCCCTAGCCGTTGAATGGTGAATAAGTGAGGGCCTTGGCAGGCTTCCTCAGTGTCGGAGTGTTCGGGAGCGTAGACGGTTAGATTACGAAACAGTTTTCCAGTAGTTCGAATGGCTTGCACTTGTCCATCACTGAGACCATGCAGCAGCATCGCCTGCTCTTCAGCCAACAGCGAAACTTCTAGCTTCTGCTTTTCGTACTGTTGCTCTAAAATACGTTTCCCGGCGATAACACCTTTTCCAAGCCCTTTGAGCCGATCGATCTCGCGACTGACGATCTCCAGAGTTGCGCTTGTCGTGAGGTAATCGCGTTGAGCATTTACAAGGTTTTCATGGGTTAGTCGCAACTCAAATAATGGTTGGCCAGGACTGATCGCCTGCCCATTGGCAGCGAATATTTTCATCACGATGCCGGTTAGCGGAGCTGTTATATGAATCTGTGATCCACCCGGCCGCTCGACCACAATTGCAGGAAGCGTGAGCGTACGTTGGTAGTCTGTTGGTTCTATAACGAATGGCTCATATCCAATATTCTTGAGGCCTTTATCGCTCAGCTCGATTGACGGTACCTCACTGTGACCTACCTGACTGTGATTGTGGTCAGCGTGCGGATCTGCTTCCTGTTGACCGTTAAAATTTGCTGTCTCCGAGCCGCTGGAGAGATAGGGCATCCACTCGCTCTTGGTCGCGAAAGCGCCGATACCAATTGCTAGCAGGCAGCTAACGCTAAGCAGGTAGGTACCCCATCGCTTTGTGGATGATTTATTGTTGTTTTGAGTGACGGACATTGCCGATGCTCCGCTAGTCTTTTTCCCGTGCATAACTGCGCAGGTAGACATGCATTGTGGATAGAAAAACTACGCCGACCACAGTCGGTCAACGATGATAAAACCGCTCAGTAAGAAATGAGACTCTTTGTGACTCTGCTATTAGCAGCAAAGTCTGTCTCTGCAGCGGTTCAAATGAGAAGAATGCCCAGTGCTAAGTGTGAGCGCATCGGTAGCGCTGCTGATCGTTCGCATTCTGTGTAGAGCAACGATGTGAGACTACAGGGGTTGATAAAGGTTGAGCGCGCTTTAACTGTCGCAAAAACGGTGAAGCTCGCGTCAAACTCCGGTAGGTTCATTCGCTGCGAGTCACCAGAAGTCCACTTACAATTCTGGTGACGGCATTCGTGAGGTGCCGCTGGCTCTGAATTGTGATCACACTCATCGCTGGTAAGTACAGCAAAACTATGAGAATAGTCCCCGTGAGCACCTTGCTCGTCTTGATGACGATGGCCGTGTCCATGGTCGGTTGAGTTCGTTGGCAAGTTGATATGTGAGTGCTTGCATCCAGAACTTCCACTCGCGTGCAGTTTATGCGTGCAACAGCCCAACAAGGCGTGAGCCAACAAGGACGCTGCAACGGTGATGCTAAGTAAAGGACGCAATAGAGTGCCTAAGTGATGGTTTTTCGGTATAAGAGTTGGAGTGGTTGGTGACTTACAATCTAGTGCAAGCCCTCATTATATTATTATATTACGGTTTCTAGTCTCAGCTGCAATGCCAAATCAATACGAGGCGTTTTCACTTTTGGCCTGCCCCGAAATGTCGCAAAATCACCGATCTAGTGTCGTCTCAAGGCTACCTTCCAACAGCAGCCCCTCGATGCGGACGTAACTTTGCCATAGGTTGCCTACGGCATTGAGGTAGGCAAGGTTCGTTTGCGAAAAGGTTTGTTGAGCTGCCAGAAGATCAAGGTACCCGACTTCTCCTTGTTTGTAGCCTTTTTGGACTAAATCGAAGGTTTTCTGAGATCGTGGTAGAATATCGTTTCGATAAGTCTTCGTAGTAATTAGTGCATCAGAGAAATCCTGAAAAACTCCGGCAAGTCGGCGGCTGAGGTCGAGTTCGACTCGATCTACGTTGCGAACCGCCTGAGTAATTTCTGCCTTTGCTTGGCGGATCCCACCTTGGTTGCGATTCCAGAGGGGTATCGGCATCCCGACTTGGATACCGGTAATTGTGTCACCGGTGCTATCGTCGTACTGCACGCTGACCTGCGTGCTAATATTGGGGACCGCTTCGACACAAGCACGACTCAAAGCTCGTCTTGAACGCTCGACTTCCGACATAGCAATGGCAATTTCAGGACTTTCGGATTGCAAACGGGCTAGTTGCTCTTGCCAATCGAGAGATGATGGCAATTGGCCGATGTCACCAGTAAGCGGCTGAGTCGGCAAGTCTACACCTCCCACGACAGTAGAAAGCGTCCGCCACGCTCGCGAGAGTCCATTTTCGGTAGTTCGTAGCATAACCAGGGCATTCTGCTCCTGGACCTCTGTTTGCAACAAGCCAGCTAGGGGTATTTCCTCAGCCTCAACGAGGGCCTTGGATGATTTGGCTGCTTCACCAGTGATGTGAACCAATTCTTCAGCTAATTCGACGCGACGTTGAGCAAGTAGCGTTTCATAGTATCCTTGCCGCACGTCGGTTTGTACCCGTCGCTGTGCGGCTGCTAACTGCTGTTCGGCCTGAGCGATTTCCGCGCTAACAATCGCTCGGTTTCGCTGAAGCTTTTTCGCAGTGATAAAGTCCTGACCGACAAACGCGCCTTGCTGTCCAGCAGCGCCATCGTTGCCGATTTCACCTGCCACATAGCCTGCCGTTGGGTTAGGCGGTAGGCCGACTTGAACCCATTTGCCTTTCAGAGCACGCACACGGGCCTCGGACTGAGCAATAGTCGGACTATTCGTTAATGCCATCTGCTCTAACGATTCAATCGACAATCCCTCAGCAGGTGGAAGTCGCTGCGGCAAATTGTGATCATCGGCTAGTGACTGAATTGGTTCACTAACAACTGGCTGTTTAATTGACTCAGGAGAAAGCAATTCTTGGTATTGGATCTGCTTAATATCCTTTGAGGTAGATATCTTGGATTTACTTAAACCAGCGTCGAGAGAAGCTACTTTAGGTGGACCCGATGCACAACCAATCGCAAACAGTGATAGCGAAACCCAAGTAATTATGTATTTTGTCATCCTTGACTTCCTTGTATTATTACTCTGTTGTACCAGCAAAAGCTTCCACTCATTGTGAACTTTAGGCATGGCGTAAAGCGGATACGATTTCGGTACGTGATGCGTGCCATCCAGGCGCCAACCCTGCTAGTACGCCAACAACGACCGCTACGACTATGCCTTGTACAGCTAGTGCCAGTGATGGTTCAAACGCGATAGTGACACCTTCTGCGGCGAGTGACATACCAGTCGAAGACAAAAGCAATACGCTTCCTACAACGCCTATGATGCCTCCTAGCGTGCTAAGCAACAGACTTTCAGTTAGCACCAAGCCAAAGACTCGCAGTGGACGAAGACCCAACGTCTGTAGCACGGCGTGTTCTTTGATGCGGTCTTGTACGGACATCACCGTTGTTGTTGCCACGAGCGAAAGCACTAAGCCAACGCAGGCATAGCCGAGCCAATGTACAAAACCAATCAGTTCCGCGAGATCAGCCAAAGTATCAGCCTGGAACATTCCCTTAGTGCGAGTGGTCGTGCCGACCGGACCAGCATGAAACTCTTGATCAATCTGTTTTGCCAGAGCTTCGGGGTCGGCAGTGTCGTTGAGGTGTACTTCCAACATGGTTACAGTACCTACGTCGTTTGCCCCTCGCGCCCTTTGCAGAAATTCAAGCTGAGTAAAAATTAGATTATTCTCGGCGGCAGAGGGCGACTTGAACACGCCCTGCACGACAACCGAAACATCGCCGATGGTAAATTTATCGCCAACGCTTAAGCCTCGGCGTGTGGCAACATCAATACCAACAAGAGCGGCATCTTCTTGGCCAGAGAAGGCTGACCAGTTGCCCGATTGCAAATCAATGTCACGCCATTCCTTCAACTTCGCCGGCTGAACTCCCTGAAATACAATCGCATCAAGGCTGGCTCGACAGTTATTAGTAAACACTTTGAGTGGAACAACATCTAGAACGCCTGGCAATTTAGTAATGGTGTTTTCGTAGTCTTGTGGTAGCCGACTACTCTGCGGGCAAAAGCGGTTTTCCTGGAAGACTATCAGTGTCCGTCCGGCATCTTCGCCTGAAGTGAGAGCGAGCATCCCTTGCTGCACTGCTCCAATAAAACAGAACACTAATAGTGCTACCGCAGTACCGCTCACTGTGAGCAGTGTTCGCGCGCGGTGCCGCCACAAACTTTTGAAAACGTAGGGAATGAATTTAAGCATGACTTTGCGATCCTTAGCATTACTACAGCAATATTGGTTCGTAGTTTTAAGCGGAGTGTAGTTTGGCGGTTTGGAGTTCTTTGCCGTTCTCCATTAGTCGCCCTCGTTCCAGCCGGATGCGGCGTTTTGCTCGCTCGCCTGCATCTGCATCGTGAGTGACCATCAACAGCGTCATGCCAAGTTCTTCGTTCACACGGCTGAGTAGTTGAAGAATCTGTTCGGTCGTTTCATCGTCAAGGCTGCCAGTTGGCTCATCGGCAACGACTACGGTTGGATTGGAAACAATCGCACGTGCTATACCAACGCGTTGTTCCTGACCCCCTGACATTTGACGTGGGTAGTGCGTCGCCCGCGAAGTAAGGTCGACTGCTTCCATCGCTATCTCGACACGCTTGCGTCGCTCGGCTGATGACATCGGTAACAGCAGTAGCGGCAACTCGACATTTTCATAAGCGGTCAGCACGGGAATGAGATTATGCGTCTGGAAAACGTAGCCAATGTGGGCAGCTCGCCAATCTGCCAGCTTGCCACGAGAGAGCTTAGTAATGTCTGTTCCCGCGACAATGATTTCACCCGCCGTAGCTTGATCGATGCCAGCGATTAGATTCAATAGCGTACTTTTACCCGATCCGCTGGCCCCCATAAGCGAGACATAATCGCCTTCCTCAATCGAAAGGCTAACACCGTCTAAGGGACGAATTGTTTCCTCGCCGTTGGCATATTCTTTTGAGACATCAATAACTTCAATTAATGGCATTGAATTTTCCTTATTCGAGCTAACTATTAGTGTTTAAGTTAGTTGGTAACAGAAGCGGTTCGGAGGGCAGGCTGACCACTTTGGGGATTCCATTGTTCAGTGGAGAGTGTACGATCTTCACCTCTAACGCGAATACGAGCCCCTACGGAAACGGATTCACGTCCGGCGACAATCAGTTTGTCAGTCGGCTGGAGTCCACTTGTCACTTCGACTAGCCCACCCTCGGTAGAACCGAGAGCGATTCCAATGGATCGTATCTGGGCAATACCGGTCGTAAGATCGGCTAGCCAAACAGTCGTTCCTTGCTCGCCACTCATGATCAATGACTGCGGAACAAAAAGACGCAACATCGATTCATCACCCTCTTCTTGAACTTTCAGAGATGGGGGTGCTATGAAGGTGACCTTGCCAAGCATTTCAGGCTTGATGACTTTTGGTGGATTGATCACGGCAACTTTCACTTGTAATGTATTCTTTTGAATATCCGCGAGCGTAGTAACCGAAATTACTTCGCCTTGAATTGGGCTCGCTAAAACGGCAGTTTCAATAATCGCTGGCTGGCCAATTAGAACTTGTGGAACATCCTCCAATCGCACATCGACGCGAATC
>CAYGQU010000086.1:0-1920 GCA_964352045.1 uncultured Planctomycetaceae bacterium | reverse complement strand
ACGCGAATCTGGAGCATATCCGGATCGTAAAGGCTAACAACCGAGCTTGATCCCTGTTCTGAGTGAGGATTGATGCCTGAAAGCCGCTGGCCAGGTTGAGCCTGCACACTCAATACCCGGCCAGAAATCGGCGAACGCACTGTCATGCGTTGCAACCGAAGTTCGGCGGTTTCAACCGCTAGCTGAGTTTGCTGCAAGCGTGCTTTCATGACGGCGAAATTCGCTTCGGCGTCAGTCAAAACCCGTTTCTCCTCGCTTAGTAGCCTTAGCTTATGGGCGAGTGCCACCTTCTTTTGTCGAAGCGACTCAAGTTGTGCCTTAAGAGTTGGTTCGCGAGCCTCTAGCTCTCGCACAGCGTTACTGGCAGTTGCCAATTCGGCCTGCGCCTCTCGCAAGACCCGGCCAGTGATCGCGTCACCGGCAGCTTCTTTGCGGCGTACATTTTCAGCACCCAATTGTTGCCGAGTTATAGCCGCCTGCACTGCGAAAGGTAGATTCTCGCGTTCACGCTGTACCTGTGATAACATCGCCTCAGCATCAGCGAGCGCGGCTTGCTGACTAACTGGCATGGCAAGATTGGTCTTAGCGGCTATGAGATTCCCTTCCGCCCGGCGTACCTCCGCTTCTTGCATCGTGTGACTAGCTTTCGCCTCGGATAATGCAAGATTCGCATCTGCATCAATTAGCCGAGCAACGGCCTCCCCTTTTTTTACTTGTTGACCTTCAATCACTAACAAATCTTCGATAACTCCTGGGGCTAGCGCCGACACAATGACAGGCGTTGGTCTTGGCTCAACCCAACCAGCCGCCTGAAATAGAGGCGTTCCTTCCTGCTTGATTTCGGCTCGACTGACCACCACCGGAGTGATCGTAATCGACTGAGCAGGCAGAAAGCTTTCTCGTGCAGCCCAGCCAAAGAGGCTAAGGAAGCCCGTTAGGATTCCTAGCGGCAGGACGTACTTGGTGAGCCAAGAACGCTTGACCCGCACCAATGTTTTCTTTACTGGTGTACCGCGATCAACAGCCAACTGGCTCAAATCAAGTTGTGATGATTTTTCTGACATGATTATTGGATGCGTTTCGCACCACTCTGTTTGGAATCTTTAACTAATGGGAATGGATGAATTAGATTGACTTGATAGCTTCGACAACTGGAAGTCGCATCGCTTTAAGTGCGGGTGGTATAGCGCCAATAATTCCTAATAGAGCAGCAACTCCGCACGCTACAGCGATTCCTACGCTGTCTACCGTGAGCATAAAAGCCCCCATCGTGAAGCGAATGGCGGCCCCGTCTACAACAAATAGTCCAACGACACATGCCACGATTGCTCCCGCACATGCCAAGAGAGTTGCCTCTTGAACGAGCGTCAGCAGAATCGCACGACGACGAAAGCCAATTGCTTGGAGCGTCGCGAGTTCTCGGATCCGGCCTACCACCGCACCATACATAGTGTTGAGCCCAGCGAAGATCCCTGAACCGGCGACGAGGGCCACGACAACCCAGCCCAATATCCGTACAGGTTTGTAGTGTTTTTGCAGAGAGGCGTAATAGGAGCTTTCAGAAACAGCTTTCAGTTCCAGGTCAATCCGTTCGCGACAGAACATATCTATATCTGCGACGCCGTCAGGCGAGTCCATGCTAACCGCCACCAAACTAAGGTCCTGCCGTTTGAGTGTTGTTTGCAATTCCGCCAATGGAACCCAAATCTCTGACTCGAACGCTGAGCCAGCAGCGGTAAACAATCCGCTAATATTCCAGGTCTGCCCATCAAACGTAATCTGCTGGCCCACCGCAAGATCATCTTGACTAGCCCCTAGTTTCGAGTAGGCCAATCGGCCAACCATCACTTCGCCTCTTTGTGGCCACCCCCCTTCGACCAGTTGCACTTTGTCTCGAACGAGTGGTGTGCTAGTAGTGAC
>CAYGQU010000085.1:0-9175 GCA_964352045.1 uncultured Planctomycetaceae bacterium | reverse complement strand
CAACATTTTTAATTTGCTTTGCGTTCTCGGTGCAGCAGGTATTGTTGCACCAGCGGGAATTCTAGTCTCGCCTGAATTACTTCAATTTGATTTTCCTGTCTTGGTAGCAACCGCAATGGTTTGCTTACCAATTTTCTTTACTCGTTTTACGATTGAACGTTGGGAGGGGGCACTGTTGCTCGGCTTGTATCTGATCTACATCAGCTATCTTATTATGTCGGCAATCTAGCTTTGCCCCGCGTTCGGATTTTGTTTTTTGGGATACTCCAAAAGGAGCAAATGCTTATCGCCTAGTTAGAATCATTTATCCTTTTAGCATGAATTGCCACAAATAACCTCGTCCCGAAAGGTTCCCCTTCTGTTTTATGGCTAGCTATAATCGAAGTTTCATCCCAGCCCACCACGAAACTTCGAGCTAATTGTGATGACACTTCGTCTTCCAATTTTTACCTATATTTCTGTACTCGGTCTTGTGCTGGTTTGGTTTGATTCTGCGCTGTCGCAAACTCTATTTAGCGAAAATTGGGATGATGGCCAGGCCTCGGTGCGTTGGTCTACGCCAATTGAGGTACAAGAAAACTCGGGTATCAATTTCGATGGCAATGCAAACTACGCGTTTGATTATGGTTTGTTAGGCATTCCCTCGGCACCTAATAGCTCAAGCTCAACGACGAGGGGACTCTTTCTCGAATCCAACATATCGGAACAAACGCTAGGCGACGAAGGAGAATCAATTGGGGTTTTGCCACTCAACTTCACAATGCCCGCAACGAACTACTCGGTTCGTGCTGATCTGTATCTGTTCAACAATCTAGGTAACGGGGCGACTGAGTACGCTACCTTGGGAGTTCACCATCAAGGAAGCAATAATATCCCCCACCGGTTTGGCGTGAATGCTGGCGATGGCATTGCTTGGCAAATCGATTCAGATGGGGGATCTCTCACGGACCTCTTTCGCTACGAATCTTCTGCTAGTAGTGCCGAGAGCGAAATTTCTTTAGGGGAGTGGGAAGATATCCTCGATGGTACGATTCCCAATGTGCCAACAGGGACTGCCTCGGTCCTTGGTATTCAGAACCAATGGGTGGAGCTTGAGATCCGTAGCGTTGCTGGCCATATTACGTTTATGATCAATGGCCATCTGATTGATTCTTACGACAATTCAGTAGGCGACTTTGATGCGGGAACGATTCTTCTTGCACATTCCGATCCGTTCAATAGCGTTAATCTCGACAACGGAGCTGGCTTTTCGAACGGCTCAATCTATGACAATGTAGTGGTTACGATGATGAGCCAGGGGCTTGTTGGTGACTACAACGGCGACAGTTTTGTAAACGCAGCCGATTACACCGTTTGGCGGGATAGCTTAGGAGAGAACGTCACCGCAGGCAGTGGTGCCGATGGAAGTGGGGATGGTATTATCAACCAGGCAGACTACAACACCTGGACCGAGCACTATGCTGAAACCGATTCTGTCTCGCAAAGTAGCACGGTGCCCGAGCCAACAAGTGGGCTAATGGCTGGATTACTGCTCAGTTTTCTGCCAACCCGGCTACGTTAGTGCGTACTCCTGTAGCTCTTCGAGCGTAGCAAATTCGAGTGTCGAAATATGACATGCTTCCAGTCGCACCATGGGGGCCATGCCTGCATCGTAAGCCTCCCGCCAGCGGGGCGCACACAAGCACCAGCAGTCCCCTTCGACCAAGCCAGGGAAATGGAACTCGGGAACCGGCGTCGAAAGATCGTTGCCTCGTGATTTGCTGAACGTCAGAAACTCTTCAGTCATTTGGGCACAAACGGTATGGACACCCGTATCGCCTGGCCCGGTACGACAAGAGCCATCGCGATAAAAGCCCGTCATTGGCGAGTTACAGCAAGGCTTCAGGGGATCGCCAAATACGTTTTTGGGTTGTGGTTTGCTCATAATGTCTACCTGCATGTTGGAATTAACATCCAAAAGAATCGTGCGACTCGGTCGGCTGGTTCCAATGTAATCTATTGAGTAGACATTAAAAAAGGCGGGGCTCCGTTAAGAGCCCCGCCTGTTCCTAGGTAATTACTATGATTCGTGATTAAACCTCAGCTGTTTCGAGCTGACGTTGATCGCTCTTAGGAGTGAGCTGCTGAAGATGCGTTACACGGCTATCATTCTTGCAACGGATGCCATTCACAACCGAGCCAATCATACGAATCCCTACGCTTCGAAGCGTTTCCGAGGCTTTGTAGATCGAAGGAACCGAAGTGTGGTCACGCAAGACCGACAAGATAGCACCGTCGCAGTGTTGTCCGAAGAGTAAGGAGTCAGGTACGCCGAGAACGGGTGCTCCATCGAGGATGATGAAATCGTAGTCAGCCCGCAGTTTTTCAAAGATTGGTTCTACCTGATCTGTGGCCAAGGCTTGCGTTGCCTCGCTGTCACAGTAACCGGCGGTCATAATCCATAGGCCTTCAGCTTCGGTTGGGCGAATTACATCGGTTACTTCTGCCTCAGCACGCAAGAGTTCGCACATTCCGTCTTCTAACGGGGTGTTGAACAGGGTGTGAAGTGCAGAGTGTCGCAAGTCGGCATCGACAAGCAAGGTTCGGCGTCCTGCACGAGCGAGACTGGCAGCGAGTTGACTTGCTACGGTAGTACGCCCATCACTTGTTCCGGGGCTAGTGACCAAGACGACTTGCCGACGTTTGGAAGTCGATTCGTGCATTAGGGCGGTTCGGACCGTGTCGATTGATTCGCTTAGCTGAGCGACAATCGGATGCTTAGGATTCAAAGCCTTGCGTCCCGACAGCGAGGGAAGCGTACCGATGACCCGAATGCCAAGGCCTTCGTCAAGTTGATCAGCTCCGTTGAGGCGACGGTTGAGGAATTCCATGAATCCAATGCCGAAGCAAGTGAGACCGAAGACACCCAACCCGCCAAGCCCTGAGAGGGCAATACGAGCAAACTGGTTTCGGCTATGCTTTGTTTCAGCAAGGGCTGCCGAGTTGGTACGTTGAGCACCGATAGCAACAATTCGGTCAGGAGCATCGAGTTCGATCTTAATGTTTTGAATACGTTTTGCGATTGCTTGTTCAATCCCACGTAGCTGTTCGATTTCCGAGAGGCGTAGCATGAGGTCAGTATTCTTGGTGACTTTAAGAAGTAACTCTTCTTTGATCTCGGTTAAGCGTGCTTCTGCTTCTTGAAGCTCTCGATTGATCATCCCTGAGGTGATCTGATAGCTTGTGCTTTCGGCTTTTAGCAAGGGATTGGGTTCGTTAGAACGTTGTCCTGCGATTTGAGCCCGCAACTGCTCACGCATTTGAGCAATTTGTTGCGAGAGTTGGTCACGATTGCTTTCAAGGCGACGAATGGCTGCGGAGGTACCTCCACGAACGGTTGTTTGTAGGGTCCGAATTTGCATTTCCAAGCCCATGACTTCGCTTTGCATTTGAGCGATATTGGGATCTTGCTGCAATGCATCATCAACGAGTTGATCCTGATACGCAGGGTCGTTGATCTGTTGTTCAAAGATACGGAAACGCATAGTTGCGCTAGACAGGTTAGATAGAAGTATAGCTTTTCTCTTTTGTAGTTCTTCTACCTCGGATAGCAAGAATTTTGTTTCGGGATCAAAGCCTCCCTGATAGGCATCGCTGGTGCCGGCATCGGAGGCCAATTCCTGATAGGCTTCCATTTTGCTACGGATGAGTTGTTCGAAGCTGCCAAGCGTTCCTTGGAGTACCTCTAGTGGCTTTCTGCGTTGCGCCTTTTCTTGTGAAACGGCACCGTCATAGTAAGAACGACTAACGGCTTCAACGACTCTTTTGAGATCTTCTTCAGGATAAGCACCCGACATAGAAATCGTTAAAATTTCACCATCGTTGGGGAACCGAACGGTAAGATTGTCTTGTAACCAATCGACTTCATCATCGACCCCATCGAACATGGCTAGTTCACTCACTGTGCGATCGCGTAGAGCGTTTTGTAGCGTGTAGGGGCTTAGGATTTGAGCCACCTGCGTGTTTTGAAAGATTTCGTAGTTTGCAGTTTGGTTGGCACTTTCACTGTCAATCAGCGTTAGGGGGGTGCTCGCGATTTTGTATTGTGCTTCGGCCGTGAAAGTCTCAGGCAACACAGCATAGAGGATTGCAGCAACCAAAGCACTTAATAAAGTGCTCATGGAGAGGGCAAGAATCCAACGCCGACGTAATGAATGATAGAACCAACTTCCGTTGATTCCTCCTTTAAGAACATCTTGAACAGGGTTTTGCCCTAGTCCAGCTGTAGGCATTGGGACTTGCATCAAACTACCCGTGGGTGCATTGGCCCCAGTGTTGGTTTGTACAATTGCGTTGTTACTTTCAGGTAACGAGGCTTCGCCGTTGTCGTGATTGGTCATCGAGGTAGGCTCTCCGGTCGGGACGCTTCCAATCTGAGGAAGCAAATAGGTTGGACAAGGTAAATCACATCAACCCGCCAACGAGATTTCGTTCAAACGAGATCGGTGCTACGAAGCAGAACCTAGGCAATCCAAGCCTTGTCTGCTGATGCCATCAATAGCAACGCGTGCGCCATGCGTTGCCAATACTCTATTGAAACCTGCATCTCCTGATATCGCAAGGATTTAGGAGAAATTAAGGCGTAAGATTCGATCCTGTTTATGCAGTAAAAAAACGACACCTGTTTCGTTTTTACAACGCCTGCTACTTGCTGGATAGCTCTAATCCATCGGTCTACTCATTGAACTATTTGTATTCAATGAAGCAGGTGCCTGTTGAGCTAACGTGGGGCAAAAGTACTCATACCACCCGCGGTAGTTGTAATTGATTCTTCAGGAACCGAAAGCATTGTGAGGAATTTGAGCTCAAGATAGAGCAACCCCATCGCAAGCGGCATCATGGCGAATCCTGCCCAGTCATGGATGATTTTATGGAGCACTTCATTGTCGATACTAGTTAGCAAAATAGCTGTTACAACAATCCTAACAATATTTACAATCAGCGCAATTGGAATGGCACTGAGGATAATAATTAGTTGATCCCACCAGGGACGTTTGGCAAGGAAGACCATTGCCAGGGCCATTGCTCCGAAGATCGTCACCATCCGCAAACCACTACAAGCAGCAGCTACTTCTAGTGGTACACCATCGACGGCAATTGTATTTCCCTCGCGAATGACCGGCATACTCAGAATTGTCAAAACCACTTCGCTCGCCATGGCGGCGACTCGTTGTAAGCGTCCGAGCAACATGTTTTCAATAAACGTTGGCAAAGGGAACATGAAGAATAGAAAGAAGATCGCAGGCCAAGCCCATTTGAGCAAATGCCAGCCTCCTACTAACAGGTAAAGCCCAAAAATCGCGATTACAAAAGTAACACGATTAACAGGTTGTACGTTGTAATCAGCCGCATAAAACGCTCGGATGCATAGTGCAGCAAGAATAATCGCAGCGCCGATCCAGCGGTCTAAATCAGATGCTTCTTGAAAGGGTTGACCAATCATGATATAGGCCAACCCCCCTAGGCAAAGTATGCCAAGGCCAGCGTACTGCATAATTGGTAGTGCCATTCCTAGACCTGCTAGCAACATCACTCCCCCAATACCAATCATCGGCTTCAAATTGCTACAGGGCATGATGCCGAGGAATGTTTCTTCCTTTTCCCCACGCGGCGGTTCTTGAGCCGTGGGATTTGGTCGTCTTGCCCACAAAATATAAAGGGCAATGATCGGAATAATCCAACCATGCGAATAGGCAGGCTGCTCCCAAAAGCCTGATGTCAGTTCAAACATATTGAGGAAGGCATAGACCAAAACACCGGTTAAACCAACCAAGGCCAAATACGAGTACTTTTGGAACGCATCGTCCCATGAAAATTTTAACGATTCGTAGGCATTAGGTTGGGTAACGCCGGTAGGGAGAAAAGTATTGGCCATAATGTTTATTGATTTGGTAGGTCTTAACGAAATCGGCAAATGAGGACAGCGATACTATCCTGCGAGAGCCGCTTTTGTTTTGTCTTAATCTAGACTCGTTGCCATGGCTACCAATCGCTGGGACGCCTGACGAGAACTAGAAGTTTCAAAATAGTAGCAAAGCTGGCAAAAATAGCATTTCTCCTGTTCCAGTTGATTCTGCATAACGGAAAAACAAGAAGAAGCGGGAAAAATACCTCCACGAAAGCCTATTGCTGGTCCGTCGAGAATAGGCCTCGGCAAGCAAGGTGTCAAACTACCCTCTCCCCCAAATTAGCTGGTAGTGCTAGCAGGATCCCGCATGCTGATCATGCATTCTGGGTAGTTTTTGCGGGCTGGGTCAAAGTTCAGGCCAAAGTCTACCGATAGTAACGATTGTACCGCCATAAGCGATGTGGCGAGCAACCCTTCCTCCGTGGGCTAAAACGGTTTGGCCAGATGGTTTGGACAACTCCGAACGCCCCTCAAGAGGCAAAGCAGCTGATGAATGGCGACCTTCAAAAAATTGATAACAATCGAATTGGGCGATCAATGAGCCGAGTATTAATTACCGCTCTATGCGTTTCGATGACGCTTCAGGGAATCGGATGTACGGCATTTTTCGCACCGCGAGAACCTGTGCCCGTTGCTCCAAGCGATCCACCGGCAAATTCACCTGTGCCACGTGAACTCGATATGATTTCGTTGCAACGGTATGTGATTGAGCCACCTGATATTCTACTTATCAATGCAATTAAAGTCGTTCCAAAGCCACCGCACACAATTGAACCATTCGATGGTCTGCTGATTCGTGCTGCTGGAGCACTGGTTGACCAACCAATTAGCGACGCTTTCTCGGTCGATCCTGAGGGAACCGTTGACCTAGGTCCGTCCTATGGGAAAGTAAAAGTCTCTGGTCTTACAATTGACGAAGCCCAGGATGCCATACGTAAGAAACTCGTCGAGATTCTTGAAGAGCCTGAGGTAAGTGTTTCGCTTGCTTTCTCTGCGGGTGCCCAGCAAATTGCAGGAGAGCACTTGGTTGGTCCTGATGGACGTGTGAATCTTGGCACTTATGGCTCAGTCTATGTAACGGGGTTGACCATCGAACAAGCTAAGACTGCTATAGAACGCCAACTCTCGATCTATCTTGACAATCCTAAAGTGATTGTTGATATCTTCTCCTACAACAGTAAGAAGTATTACATCATTACCCAGGGTGGCGGATTTGGTGACAACGTGGTGCCGCAACCGGTAACGGGCAACGAAACCGTTTTGGATGCGATCGCAGCTATTGGTGGGATTAGCCAAGTCTCTTCCACCAAAATTTGGATCGCACGTCCTGCACCAAACGGACAAGGTTGCGAGCAAATTTTACCAGTTAACTGGGAAGATATTAGCCGCGGTGCCTCGACGGCAACCAACTACCAACTAATGCCTCGCGATCGACTCTTCATAGCGGAAGACCCGTTGGTCAAATTCGATGCGATTGTATCGCGAGTTACCCGACCGTTTGAACGAATCTTTGGCTTTGTCTCGCTTGGTACGGCTGCACTCAACCGTATCGAACGCTTTGGTCTCGGATCGCTCTAAACCAATCGGCTGATGCTAGCCAGACTTAATAACTTGGCGGGCTTCAGGTGAAAGTTAAAAGCCCTAACTTAGTTTGAATAAGATTTACGACCCTACCTGCTAACAAATAACTTATGAGAAAGCCCACTGGCGTTTTCTCTGAGTCTTCCGAAGGATCGAGATGATGAATAGATCATTTGTACTCTTACCTCTTATTGTGATTGCTGTACTTTCAACAGCTGAGGTGATCGCATCGAGTGTTGGAGGAGGTATCTATGTGCCGATCAAAGCGGTTCGGACCTCAGACCAATGTCCGACAGGCAATTGCCGAAACGGTTCAACATGCGGACATTGTGCTCGTTTGGGTTTTGCGTGTGTCGATGGCGCTACAGAAGCGCCTTGCACAGCTGAGGGGGGATGCTATCCAAAGCGGCCTACCTTTGGCCATTACGAACAAAAGTGGCGGACTTGGCCAGGCGAGGTTGATCCGTCAGGGCCAACCCCCACGGTTTCGGACGAAGAAGAGTCCTTGCTAAAAGCCTACGACGCGCCGACTGCTGAAGAAGAAGATGAGCAAGCTCCCCCTCCGATTGAAGATAGCATCGACGAATCGGGTGCGGAGATTCCAAGTGCAATCCCATCGGTTGAAATCGAACTACCTCCGTTGCCAAGGAGTGCTCCCGAGAGGCCCGTTCCACAGCAACCTGCTCCGAATTTCCGTCAGCCTAATACGCAACCTGCGGGCGGATCACCTAATGTTCGGCAGCCTCTCCAGCGGCCACCTGCACCACCGTTCGGGTTAATCGGGCCCGCAGCTCCTTCCAAAAGTCCTGCCAGCATGTTGCCATCTGAATTCTCAACCGTAGAAAATTCCGCTGAATCGACAAACTACGCAAGCCCTGCCGGCTACATTCCTTCGGCTAAGGAGTCTACGATGGTGAAGCAGAGAAAAACTAATTCGCCACCCGCATTGCCTGCTGGCTTTGCACAAGGGCCTGCTGAATGTTCGTGTCATGAAGAAGCGAAATCCATCATTCGTAGACTGCCCGTTGCTACGCCTCATCGGCAGGATCACTTGATTCAGCCCGTATCGGCCAATGAACCGATAGCAGCATTTGAATGAGCCCTTAATAACCTAAATTACCATAAAAGTGTCATCAACGCTGCCAGCCTATAGCTGGCAGCGTTTTTTAGTGGGCCAAGGCTATTTCGAGCTAACTCTGAAAAATGGCAAGTCAACGGTTGCTTGACGTTCTGGCTTGTCAAACCTAGGTTTATGGATGTGGGGGATGTTCTAGACAAGTCTTACAGATCGTCCGCCGTTTTCTCAAATTGATCCTTTACGTTGGTTTTGCGATGCTCCGATTGCTCCCGTTTATCATTGCCATTCTTGGCATTATCGCCCTGACGGTCGTTGAGGGCATTAAGACCGACCGATGGATCGACCACTCTCGGCAGCAAGGCTACTGTGCGAGTCTACTCGATGAAATCCCTTACCAAATTGGGCCTTGGAAGGGAGAAGATCAGCCAGTCGATGAAGAGACACAGAAATCGGCAGGCGCGGGTGGCTATTTGTCTCGTATCTATGTCAATGAACAAACGGAACAGCGTATTGCTGTAAGGTGCGTTAAGCGACATGCGATCAACACTGCCGCCAACGAACCCACGATT
>CAYGQU010000084.1:0-9235 GCA_964352045.1 uncultured Planctomycetaceae bacterium | reverse complement strand
AGCATGCCAAGGTGCTCGAGAAAACGATCTCGCTCATGAATAGCCAACAAATGAAGGCTTTTGATGTTAATTCCGAACCAACCGCTGCCCGCGAACGTTATGGAGATAGTGGCTTCGGGCGTAGTTGCCTGTTGGCACGTCGTTTGGTTGAAGCGGGCGTTCCCTTTGTGGAGGTTGATTTTGGCGGTTGGGATTTGCACCAAAATTGTTTTGATCAGCTTGGCACGAAGCTGCCACAACTAGACCTGGGGATGAGCGCCCTTGTTTCCGATTTAGAAGAACGTGGCTTGCTTGATAGTACCGTCATCATGTGCATGGGCGAATTTGGTCGCACACCGCGTATCAATGGCGAAGCAGGCCGAGATCACTTTGCACGAGCTTGGAGTGCGGTCGTCGGTGGGGGCGGTTTGCAAGGGGGTCTTGCAATTGGAGAAACCAACGAAGATGGCACGAAAGTAATCACAAACCCTTATTCGTCAGAAGATTTGATGGCGTCGGTTTGTCAAGCACTTGGATTATCACTAAATAAAAATTTCACATCGAACAATGGACGTCCCATGAAAATCGCCGGCGGTGGTTCGCCAATTGCCGAACTGTTTGTTTAAGGTCGGTCGCCGACGCTTCGGACAGCTAGCTAACCTCTTATCTAAACAAGGGAGAGTACCATGTCAGAAAACACTGAGCATTTGGTTTTGCTAACGAGCGTTCCTACGGAGATGCAGGCTTCGATCATCACCGCTTCGCTTGATGAACTAGGAGTTCGATCGATTGCCAACGGAGGTTTCACAGCAGGTTTTATTGCCGAAGCACCAGGTTGGGTTCGAATTCTTGTAGCGGAAGAAGATTTGGAACGAGCCAAGGAATTACTAGAAACCGTCAGCCACGAAGGATTTGATGGGGCGATTGATTGGTCGCAAGTCGACGTTGGCGAGCCGGAAGACGATGTGAATAATCTGCAAGGCGAGTAGCCTTCGCTTAAACGTTGTGCAAATGCAACTCGGACAAAGTGCCGCCAGAAGAGTGCCTATGCCTCCTTCTCGTCATAAAATGCTTCACAGTCGTCTCTATATCGGGTTACAATCGTAAAAGTCTTTTTCGCGATTCACCACGCTACCTGATAACTGGATGTTTTGATGTCTTATTTGCTTAAACCTAGCTTGCTGCTCTTCCGCCTTGTTGTTGCATTGGGTTGTTTAACGTCGATCGTTGGTGCTCAGTCGATTGAGTACTTGCCAGCGACGCAATGGCATGAACCGGTGGTTGTTACTCCTGGTAAAACGATAGGGGAGCCTCCTTCGGATGCCATCGTGCTATTCGATGGCTCCGATCTTTCAGCTTGGCTGAGTGGCGATAATTGGCTGGTTGAGAATGGCATCGCAACCTGTAAGCAAGGTAACATTACAACGAAACAAATGTTCGGTGATTGCCAGCTGCATTTGGAATGGTCGGTTCCCCAAAAAGTCAGTGCTGCCGGCCAAAACCGAGGCAATAGCGGCGTTTTTCTGATGGGGCAGTATGAGGTGCAAGTTCTTGATAGTTTTAACAGCAGCACCTATCCCGAGGGACAAGCCGGAGCGATCTATAAACAAATCCCTCCGATGGTGAATGCCATGCGGCCTCAAGCGGAATGGAATGTTTACGATATTTTTTGGACCGTCCCGGTAATCGAAGATCCCGTTACCCGAGAAAGCGATGTCATCCAACCAGCAACGATCACCGTGGTGCACAATGGTGTGTTAATCATTAATCATCACGAAGTAGCAGGTGCAACCTATTGGCATCAACCACCTGCTTATGAAAACCTTAGCAATCGAGACGAAGCAGGGAATCTCGTCGGCCCCATCATGTTGCAAGATCATGGCAACCCAGTTCAGTTTCGCAATATTTGGGTTCGAGAATTAAAGCAACCGACCGGTTCGCCTCGCGAGCCGATGTTCATCAATCACGCTAACGGTCAGAAGTGGCCGGCAGATAAAAATATGCCTAAGCAAGATTGAGCATTCTTAGCGAACAGCTTATTTCTTAGCCACTAAGCTAACACCGACAATGGCGATGAGCATCCCAGCGAAGTGTTGGAAGGACGAGGGTTCTTGCAGCACGACAATGGCAAGCAACATTGTCAGGGCGGGGCCGATCGATCCAATCACCGTGGTTCGGGTTGCTCCGATACGCATGATCGCTTCATTAATCATAAAGCTTGGCAAGACCGTGCATATGAATGCTAAGATGATTCCATACGCATAGATGATAGGATTCACCAGGATGAAATCACTTAGTTGATTGGTGCAAAGAAAATGCACGACCACAAAAAACGTCGATCCGATCATGGCAAGGCAAGTAAATTCTCGACTGCCGATTCGCTGCATTGTTGGTTTTGCAAATAAAATGTAAAACGAGTAACTTAGTGCTGAGCCGACGACAAGCATAACTCCGAAACGAACGTTCGATCCCTCGGCCAACGACTTCTCTTGTCCGTACATGACGAGCACGCCGGTATAGCTCAAGAGAATTGCCATGATAATCCGACGCCCCAACGGTTCGCCCAGAAACAACCAAGCCAATACGGCAACTAAAGCTGGATAAGTAAATAGCGTTAAGCGTTCTAACTGTGCCGAGATGTACGATAAACCCGTTAGATCAAGATACGAAGCTAGGTAATAGCCCAAGAACCCTAAGCCAAGGGCAAGCAAGACGTCCGAGCGCTTGATGGGGTGCCGAACAGCCGATTCTCTTATTTGCCATAAGACGATTGTGTAAAACGGTAGTGCAAACAGCATGCGGACGGTTAGCAAGAGCGTTGGAGTTGCCCCCGCGGCGAATGCTAGTTTGATAAAGATTGATTTCAAGGCAAAGAGAAACGTCCCCACGATGGCCAAGACAACACCCGAGTGAAAGCGATCAATCGGCGTTGAGACGGTATTAGGCATACGATAAAAGAGAAACTTTTGCGAAGAAAAGGTTCACCCTTCCCTGCCAAACGAACGATCTACAATAAGTTCTTAGTAGAAAGAATCCGCGCGTTTAAGCTCGCTCGATTTGATAGCGATAGCGAATCGTCACGGGGGTTTTGTTGAAATCACCCATGGGAATGACGCCCTGTTGGCCCTCGTCGATGGCTTCCACCGCAGGGACCAAGGTTCCCTCGGCTTCGACGCCGGTTATCTTCCAAGGTCCCCAGCCCTCCGCTTTGTAGACCGAACCAATTTTATCAACCAATGATTTTGCTCTAACCGCTACATCGAGTGCAAAACCAGCTTCGGTCGGTTCGATACTCATTGACCAATGCCGATCGCCTGACATGCCAGAGAGAAAGAGCAACTCATCTTGCTGGTGCAAGTCGGTGAAGACCGGTGTTTCGAGCGATTCATTTTCTACAGCCGCCATTCGGTTCTTGTCGAAAGAGAAGGCGTATTCGTAGCGGTCAACTTTCCAAACAAAAATAACCCGAACGCCTGCCGAAGTCGTACTGATTTCTTGAGTCGTAGCCATGGAGTACTCGGTTAATCTTCTCCGTTATCATCAATCGGTTGCCCAGCGCGCCAGCGAAGCGTTGCCTCCAAGAAGCCTTGAATGTCGCCATCAAGTACCGTGTGGAAGTTGCCCTGTTGGTACTTCGTACGGGTGTCTTTCACTCGTTGGTCAGGATGCAAGAAGTAGTTGCGAATCTGCGATCCGAAACCAGTTTTGGCCTGCGTGTTGTACTTAGCCGCATCTTCCGCTTCGCGTTTCTCTTCTTCAAACCTAGCCATTCGAGCACGAAGCATCTTCCAAGCGCTCGCTCGGTTCTTGTGTTGCGAACGGTCGTTTTGGCACTGTACAACGATGTTTGTCGGAATATGCGTTAGTCGAATTGCCGAGTCGGTTTTATTAACATGTTGGCCCCCTGCACCACTTGCCCGATAGGTGTCGGTCCGCACATCGGCTTCGTCGATTTCGATTTCGACGTTGTCGGAAATTTCAGGCGAAACATCTACTGCTGCAAAACTAGTTTGGCGTTTGCCTTCTGAGTTGAAGGGGCTAATTCGTACTAGCCGGTGGATGCCCGACTCGCCCCGCAGATAGCCATAGGCCATGGGTCCACGGATGGCAAAGGTTGCGCTGTTAATCCCTGCTTCTTCGTTGTCGCTTCGATCGAGCAGTTCGGCTTTGTATTCGTTCTTGCTGGCCCATTGCAGATACATTCGTAGGAGCATCTCGGCCCAATCATTGGCATCGGTGCCGCCGTCACGGGCGTTGATCGTAATCAATGCTCCCGCATTATCGTTTTCGCCTGATAGCAAGGCAGAGAGCTTGAGTTTTTCAAGCAGTCCATCGATCCGTTCGATTTCAGCAGGGGCTTCTTCGGCAAAGGAGGGATCCTCCTCGGCCATTTCGAGCAAGGCTTCGAGATCATCAGCCGCCGAAATCGCTTCCTCAAGCGGTGCGACGACGACAGTCAGGCTCTTTAACTCAGCAATGGTTGCTTGAGCTTTTTCCTGATTACCCCAGAAGCCAGGATCGGCCTGTTCGGTCTCGATCTGGGCCATGCGCTGCTTTTTGTCGGCAAAGTCAAAGAGAGTCCCTGAGCTGCGTCAGGGCCTCGCGGATCGCCTCGGCGCGATCAATCCATTCCTTATCCATAGGTCGTTTAGGGTCGTATAGTGAGCGTTTATTAATGAAATCAGGGATTAAAGGGAAGATTTGTTATACCGCCCCGCTAACGCCAAAGGGAGGGTCCGCGTAAAGTAATAAGAGAGGTTTCCAAAGTACTCTTCTATCTGAAGGTTTAAATTGACGGTATGCGTGTTGTGCTGGCCATGTCTGGTGGAGTCGATTCAAGCGTTGCTGCCCATTTGCTATTGCAGGAGGGGCACGATGTGGTGGGTGTCTTCATGCGCCATGGCGAGCAGTCGCCAGCTGTCTGTTCGATCGAGTCGGACAAGACAACCCATGGATCGAAATCGCTTTTGCCCCAACTGCCGGTCGTCTCGCGGCTCGATCACAAGCAAGGTTGCTGCACCGCTGCCGATGCGGCCGACGCACGCCGCGTGAGTGATCGACTTGGCATGCCTTTTTATGCTCTCGATTTGAATGCCGAGTTTGGCCAAATTATGGACTACTTTGTTGACGAGTATGCCCGCGGCCGAACACCTAACCCTTGCGTGCAATGCAATAACTGGATTAAGTTCGGCAAGCTGTTTGAGTATGCTGACTCGATTGGTGCCGAGTACGTTGCGACAGGTCACTATGCCCGACTCGAACAACGTGCCGATGGCCCTGCATTGCTGCGTGGCGTCGATCCGAGTAAAGATCAATCCTACGTCTTAGCTGGCATTAGCAAAGAACTCTTGCCGCGGATGTTGCTTCCTATTGGTCGTTACGAAAAGTCAAAAATCCGAGCGCTTGCTACTGAAATAGGCCTCGACGTTGCCCAAAAAAAAGATAGCCAAGAAATTTGTTTTGTCACTCAAGGACGATATGACGAGTTTGTCAAACAGAGGCTCAAAGCAAAGCAGCAGCAAACAGGACAAGGAAACTTCGTAAGTACCTCTGGCGAAATCCTTGGCACGCATGATGGCATCGAGGGCTTCACAATCGGCCAACGCAAGGGACTCGGCATCGCATTGGGTAAGCCAATGTTCGTCGTTAGGATCGAGCCCACAACGGGTTGCGTTGTGTTAGGCGAACGTGCCGACCTCGATCAACTGACGTTGACAGCAAGCGAAGCAAATTGGTTAGTCGATCTACCGATTGGTCAACCAATCCGCTGCGAAGCCCAGATTCGCTACAATACGAAAGCTGCTTCGGCACAGTTGCTGCTCAATGAAGGAAGCAAGTTGGGAGTCCTGTTCGATGCTCCGCAGAAGGGCGTCACGCCGGGCCAAGCAGTCGTTTGCTACGCCGCAGACGAACCGACCCGAGTTCTTGGTGGTGGTTGGATCGATTCTTGATACAACAATACGTTGTGTTCAACCCGCCATGGAGTGGCACCACCCTTGCTAGACAATGGTACGTTTAGAATCGTCATTCTTCTTGCTAGAGCGATTCTAAAGCTCGACGCCCATGGCACGCATCAGCAGTTTCATGTCATCCCACGTTGAACGCTTTGCTGAAGGGTTTCGCAACAAATAGGCCGGGTGATAAGTGCAAACAACTTGCAAACCGCGATGCTTATGCACTCGTCCTCGTAACCGACCAATGGGTAGGTCTGTCTGTAAGAAATTCTGCGCTGCAACAGCTCCTAGGCAGCAAACGAATTCAGGACCAATGAGATCAAGCTGCCTATTGAGATAAGGCGAGCACGCCGTTGCTTCTTGCGTTGTTGGATTGCGATTACCCGGCGGGCGGCACTTGAGCACGTTGAGAATGTAGACCTCTTCGCGCGTGAGTTGACATGCTTCGATGATCTTGGTGAGTAACTGCCCCGCTTTGCCAACAAACGGTTCGCCAAGTCGATCTTCATCGGCCCCCGGTGCTTCCCCCAAAAAGCAAAGCCGAGCCTTGGGGTTACCGACACCGAAGACCGTCTGGGTGCGTGTCGAAGCAAGCTCACCGCACGCGGTGCAAGTCGTGACTTGCTGTCGCAAGACTTCAAGCGAATTAGCCGAGTTAACAACCGTGGCTTCCACCGGCATTGAAACCAACGCTTCACGCTTCGGCTCGGCCACAGGCTGAAGGACCGGTGCTACGGGAGGAATTGCCACGGGCGATTCAATTGGGGGTAAATAGCTCCCTTTCGGCAGATGCATTACCCCCGCCTCGCGCAAGCTTTCAAGCCGTTGCAAGATAGCACGAGGCGAGTTGTTAAGCGGCGAGGACGTCTCTTTAGGCATTTACTAAGAATACCGGATTCATCAGCTCCAGGGGAGCCAGCGAAAAGAGACCTTAAATATCCGCCAAAGAGACTGGAAGGGTCACCGAGCAGAGGGGTTTACCAAATACTTACTCCAAGGCAGATAGCCTTTCTGCCCCCCCCCCGACGGGCGCTAACGTTTTTGGCTCCTTTCAAATTCGAGCCCTAATCAACATTTACGGTGGATGGATGTTCTCATGCCAGGCCTTGCTGCTTTCAGATTCCTATCCTATTTAGCCCTACTAGCCGACCCTTCCACCAACTAGAATAAGGGGTTCCAAAGACTTCATTCCGTTAAAAGAAATCGTGTCCCGTTGTTATGGGCATTCCACAAGTTGCCATCATTGGTCGTCCGAACGTCGGTAAGAGTAGTATTCTTAATTGGCTTGCTGGCGTGCGCGTTGCCATTGTCGATGACAAGCCAGGAATTACTCGCGATCGGGTGATTCACCTGATGGAGAATGAAGGACGCTTCTTTGAACTCGTTGATACCGGCGGCATGGGGCATATGGATGCCGACCAGCTGACCGATGACATCGAACAACAAATTACCAACGCCATCGACTCGGCTGATCTCATTCTGTTCGTTGCCGATACACGAATGAAAATGACGCCAATGGATCAGGAAGTCGCAAAACGGCTTCGCTATCTCAAGACACCCGTCATTTGCTTAGCCAACAAGACCGACGACGAAACCTTCGACGTCCAAGCTGATGAGTTTGGCAAACTGGGGCATGGTAAGCCAATCAAAATTAGCACGATGCAAAATCGCAATCGGGCGGTTCTTATGAATCGGATCATGGAGAACCTACCCGAAGTGACGGCCGACAATGGCGAACCAACCGAACCCGACATGAAGGTCGCAATTGTTGGGCGCCGCAATGTGGGCAAAAGCACGTTCGTTAACACGCTTGTTGAATCCGAGCGGATGATCGTTAGCGAAGTTCCTGGCACGACACGCGATAGTGTCGATGTGCGGTTCGAGATGGATGATCGAGCGTTTATTGCTATCGACACTCCCGGCTTGCGTCGCAAGAAAGCTCAGCACCAGTACGACATCGATTTTTACGGTGCACACCGGGCACAACGTAGTGTCCGCCGCGCTGACGTGGTGCTCATGTTTCTTGACTGTGGCGAACGCATTGGTAAGGTCGATAAGCAGCTTGTCGACTACATTTCGACCGAACACAAGCCATGCATTCTGGTTGTTAATAAGTGGGACAAACTTGCCGGAACGATGCCAACTGAGAAATGGGTTTCCTATCTGGGCGATAACTTCCCAACGATGCGATACGCCCCAATCGCTTTCATCACGGGCCAAACCGGCAAAAACGTCAAAGCGTTATTAAATCACGCCTCGATGCTGTTCAAACAGTCTCGCGAACGCGTTAGCACAGGCCAACTCAATCGAATGGTGCGTGAAGCAATACGGAGTAGTCCCCCTCCGATGCATCAAAATCGCCGTCCAAAGGTTTACTATGCAACCCAGGTTGGCATCCAGCCGCCGACGATTGTCCTCTTCTGCAACCAACCATCGGCTTTCTCAAAGCCTTATCGTCGCTACCTGCTCAACCGACTTCGGGACGAACTCGAGTTTCCCGAAGTACCAATCAAGCTCTACTTACGCAAACGGGAAAAGAACGACGATCGGGATGAAATCAACAAGTAGCATCAGCGATCAGCTAACTTGTAAGCAAGCTAATTCTATTCAACATCCGATGAAGAAATCTCAACCGAAGCGATTTGATTCCAATCGCTCGGTTCGTGGTTCGATGCGGCGAACTGCGTTACGAGAATGGCACCACCAACCCACGCCAGCAAGAAGCCAAAGACTTCGCCGTAATAGATAAAACCCTTCCAAGTTATCGTTGGGAGTCGCATGAGGTTACCCTGATAGAATCGCAATGCTTCCGTGCTGGGCTGCTTTCTATTTTATTTGGCCAATTAGGCGAAAACCGATTGGCAGCAAACAAAGCTCGGCCCTGATTAATGGAATCAGACCATTTGTCAGCCCTTCCGGCAAGGTGAGTTTAGCTAGAAACTTGTGCCCGAAGCCCTTTGCTGACAATAGTTTAGCTAGCATTGATGGCAATTTAGGCAAAAGACCCGTCTCCGGAATTACCGAGTTTGCCATTTAAGCACGGTCCAAATCCTCGGTCCTTTGTCTTTCGAGACATATAAAAATGGGGCGTAGAGGCTGATCTTTCGGCCAAACGATTTGGCAAAAGCGATCGGATCAGCGTTGAGTAACCCCCTAGTTTCCCATGTCCTGTCGGCTATATTCAGGGGTCTACAGCCGGTGGTCGATATTTGCGAGAAGCTGGTTGCTAGGGGTTCGTGGTTTCTTGTATGAAGAGATATCCCGAAGCCTTAGGGCGCGTAGCTCAGTTGGTTAGAGCGCTT
>CAYGQU010000083.1:0-9271 GCA_964352045.1 uncultured Planctomycetaceae bacterium | reverse complement strand
ACTCTGTACAGTTAAATCAAATGAAGAAGAATGTAACAAATTTAGAAAATGCCATCTTCATCAAATTGCCGGTTGTCTTTCCTGCGATTCTTGGTTTGATATCGGCTTTTATCCCGTGTCTAACGCTTGCGGCACAAGCAGAAGTAAGAGGAACCTGGCTAACTACCACCGGCATAGAAGATCATATTCGATCAGGCCAAAACACCGCTTCCGTTATGGAAAGCATACGTGACACAGGGCTTAATACTGTCTACGTAGAAACATGGAAGAATGGGTACACAAACTTTCCTTCAACAACACTCTCCAATCTAACTGGGGGTAGCGATCGGGCGTTGTATTTGGGAACAAGTCGTGATCTTGTTCAAGAGACCATAATCGAGGCACACCGCAACGAATTAAACTACATCGGTTGGTTTGAATATGGTTTTGCTGCCGAATTCGTTGGTTCGGGTGGTTCTCCCTTTTCTCAATTAGGTCAAATAGCAAAAAATAATGGTTGGTTACTAAAGGATCAGTCAGGCAATTATGGTAACTCAAGCAATGGTTTTGCTTGGATGAGCCCAGCGGTCCCTGAAGTGCGGGAGTTTCTAATTGATTTAACGCTCGAAGCGATAAACTATTATGACCTTGACGGCGTGCAGTTTGACGACCGATTAGCATGGCCCCGGGAATTTGGTTGGGATTCAACCACTGCAGCGATCTATCAGCAAGAAACGGGGAGTGCTTTACCAAGCAATATTGATGACATAAGTTTTCGCAATTGGAGGCAAGATAAAGTAACCCTGTTTGCCCAAGAACTTACTTCAGCAGTTAATGCAGTTCGACCTGACTTGCAACTTTCGGTAAGCCCATCGGTGACAGGTTTTTCCGATGTTAACTACAACGCAGAATGGTCTGATTGGCAAAATCAAGGCTTGTTTGATGAATACGCCGTACAGGTCTATCGCTCTTCTATTAGTTCATTTAATCAAACCATACCTGCCCAGTTAGCCGCATTTGATCCAGGGCAAAGATCAGAGTTTGTCGTAGGCCTTAGAGGCAATGGTGGGGGTGCTAATACACCCTACGAAGATTTGGAGGAGATGATTGAAATTACTCGACAAGAAGGTACCGCAGGTCACTCAATTTGGTACAGCAAGGCAGTGGTAGATCAGTACAATACGCAACTTGCGGCATTTTACGATGTCGACTCGCAAGGACATGCCGAAAACCCTTTCTTTGGCGATACAAGGCAACCACCAGTCGCAGCTATAGCTGCAGGCGTCAACTTATGGTCAATCGATTTGCCTACAGCGGGTGGCTACAAAGTCATTGCTCGAATAGGTGGCGATTGGCGAGAAGTCTCACGAGGCTACTTTCCTGAAGGAGAACGAACCTTAACGTTGTTCAATGCGACAGAGGTTGAGGTGTTAGTGGACCGAAGACCAATCAACCTTGCAGATGCTAACGGCGATGGTTCAGCCGATGCAGCAGATTACACGATATGGCGCGATACGTTTGCGTCTACTACCGATTTGCGAGCCGATTTTAACGGCGATAATTTCATTAATCTACTCGATTACGATCTTTGGGCAGCTGGCTATGGCTATTCAAATGTTTCCGCTAATCCGTCTGCTGTTGAGGTACCAGAACCAACAGCTTTCTGTCTTATATTACCAATTGCTATACTGCTTGGTGCAAAGAGTTCATGGCTTAGATGAACCACAAATGCCATAAACTCGCTAAACAAAAGAGACAATGATGACTCGTTCCTGCACTTGTGCAATCATGCTGTGTACAAACCTAATCTTGGCTACTTTAGCTCCCATTCAGTCCTTAGCGAATCCAATTCGCCAACCATCTTCTAAGCCTCTACGCGGTGTCTGGCTAGCGAGTGTTGGCAGCAAAGCAATGATGGAACGCAATGAGATCATCGAGACTGTGCAAATTTGCAGGCGTGCTGGGATAAATACTATATTCGTGGTTACCTGGAATCGAGGCGTAACGCTTTATCCTAGCGAAGTGATGCGACGTGAAATTGGCGTCGCAATCGACCCACGCTTAAAAGGAAAAGATCCACTTAAAGATTTAATCGAAATTGCTCATGCTGAAGGTATTGAGGTTCATGCTTGGTTTGAATTTGGCTTTAGTTGCAGCTACCAAAAGCAAGACGGAGGAACTCTTCTCAAAAAACGGCCAAAATGGGCAGCGCTACAAAACAATGGAAAACTCGTCAGTCGCAATGGATTTCAATGGATGAATGGTTTCGATCCAGAAGTTCAAAATTTTATGCTGTCCATCATTAAAGAGGTAGTAACAAAGTACGATATTGATGGCGTTCAAGGCGATGACCGACTTCCCGCTTTACCGAATACCGCTGGATACGAACCATCTACGATTAGAAGATACCAAGCTGAACACAATGGCAAATCACCGCCCGCTGATGCACTTGACCCCGAATGGATTCAATGGCGTGCCAACAAACTGAGCCTATTCGTAAAACGTACTTATAATGAACTGAAAGAAATTGATCCCGATTTATGTGTCTCCTGGGCTCCTAATGTTTGGCCTTGGAGTCGCGATCAGTATTTACAAGATTGGCCACGATGGGTGCGCGAAGGCTGGGGAGACCTTTTTTTACCCCAAATCTACCGAAGAGATATCGAAGCGTACCGTAATACACTTCAAATGACTTCAAATCAATTTGAACCGGAACTCCGATCAAAGATTTTTCCAGGCGTATTGATTGCGCTAGCAGATGGCTACGATTTGCCTAGTGAACAAGTTCGCGAAATGGTTGAAATAAATCGTAAACTCGGCTTTGAGGGCGAAGTCTTCTTTTATTTTGATGGGCTCAAGCAACATGCTGAAGTCTTCGAAACGCTCTACTTAGACGTCGATAAAGAATAAACAAGTTTCGGAATTTAACTTGCATTCTAAGCATCTGCTTCTAGTTGGATTAATCTCTTGTTAAATAGCCTGACAAACCAAATACCAAATATAAACGTTATCGCTAGTAAGGCTCCTCCTTCTGCCAAGCGACCAACAAAAAGCACGGAGGCTGTCAGTACCCCACATGAAACGGCAATGCCTCCGACTAGTGCAATACCGAGGCCTGTAAGCAATAATGATTTAGGCGGTGGTACCCAATCGGGATCTTCTTCTATGCAGGCACTTCGTACGGGGCCCCAAGCTCCCATAGGTTTTGCACGGCGATAAAAATCTTTGAGGGTTTGTATATGTTCAGGCTTCGTCAAAAGGGTAACGGATACCCAAGCAATCAAAGTTACCCCCATGCCAATGGCCGCTTGCAGCATATCCATCCCTTGTGCTGCTGATTCGCCTGCTGATCGGGCCTGATCCCAAGCAGGAAATTGACTCAATATACCAGGTACGTTAAAGCTCCCAAGCGAAAGGCCACCGAGTAAAACGTAAATGCAAGGTCCTCCTATCATTGCAGTAACCCAACTCCAGAAATTTACTCGCCACCACCACCACTGGCCCCAGTAGATCGTTGCAGTAGCACCGTACATGCCAGCTAGAACGATCGCAATTCCTATCAAGGAATCGGCATTAAACGTTACGGCAATACCAAGAGCAAGAATAACCAACATAAGAATTCGGCCTATCCAAACTGATTGGTTCGATCCGGGTGTAAGCATCCGACTCGCAGGAAAAACCTGTCTCGCTACATCATTTACCAGGGTCTGTGAACCATAGCTCAAATGGCTCGATACAGTCGACATCACACTTGCGAGCAGGGCCGCAAGCGCGACACCATACAAGCCTACGGGCAAGTATTCTTCCAGAAGCAATGCATATGCCTGCTCTCGTTGTGCGGGTTCTGCTAGGTAAATTTCTGGTCGCTTAATAAGTAGACCCATCGAAGGAAGCGTGAGTAAGAGTAGCATAATGAATAGTCCTATAACTGCCCAAACATTCATCCAGCCGGCATCTCGGTCACTCTTGCAAGAGAAAATCCTTTGTCCTTCTAAATCGACTGAGCCTCCTCGTCCTACTGTAGGCACAATAAGCCAAGCAAGAACAACAACGGGTCCAAGAACTCGGTGTCCCCATACTGGCCATGTCGAAAGAATTTCTCCTGCGTGATCAGGTTGTGCAGCTTGTAATGCAGCGGTTAGCCCAGTGGGGCCTCCATGTTCCCAAAGAACAGAAAACATGAGAATTACGCTTGCTGATACGATCACAAAAGTTTGCATGACGTCGGTTACTACGACACCCGCAAATCCACCGATCCATACGTAGATCATCAATACCGGTAACACAATGGCGAGCGTAGTAGACTTGTCTTCGATTCCGAAGGACGGGCCGAATATCTTGTGAACTCCTAGCAAGCCAGCGCCTATCCAAGGAGCCATATTCACAAAGACAGCAAATAACGACGAATAGATACGTACGATTCGGGTCCGACCGCCACCAAATCTCAATTCATAGAATTCGGGGCCAGTGCGAACGCCAAGTTGACGCCACCGCACAGCGAAGATAACAGCTGCTATCATCCAAGCAAGCGCAAAACGAGGTAGATAAAAAAAAGCGATCGGCAAACCAACTACTACGGCGAAGCCGCAATAAGTTGGTCCAACATCTGCATTGAGTGCTGTAGCTGCATAAGAAATCCCGTTCATCCATCCGGGGACTTTTCGTCCAGCAAGAAAGTACTCATCTTCGGAGTCAACATTACTCTCATCACGGTTGGTTGATGAGGTTGTATTTTGCGATGGTTTTCTAAACCAACTACTAGCTGTTAGCCCTAGGACTAAACTCGCTAGCAAGTAGAGAACGACCACAATCTGATCACTGAACTGAGCAAGAGCTACGGGAGTGAAAGCAATCATGGACACCTACAAAATTATGAAAAACGATGTATCGTTGATTGGCTTCTGCTAAAGAAGGACTGGTCGATTGGTTTCATTGGATTCGTAGATCGCATCGACGATCGCTTGAACTTTCCGGCCTTCACTAGGTGAAGCCCCAACACCCAGCTCCCTTGTTTCAACTGCTTTTGAAAAATCAATCATCTGCAGAGCCATTTGATCTGCTACTGGAAGTGCCATACTTGTATTGGCAATTCTGCCATCAGTTTCTTTTTGTACTTGCAGGTGGTCACCAAATAATTCAAAGCTGATCCCCCCCTTGTCACCAAGGATTACGATCATGGAATCGGGTACTGTTTTGTCAGGCATGTTGCATGCCCACGCAACTTGCAGATCGAGTGTTGAACCATTATCGAAAGTGATAAATGCCATTGTATGGTCATCAACATCAAATACTCCATCGTATTTAGGGGGACCAGCCCACATCGAATCGTAAACGTAGCCTTCCATTTTAACGCCAAATTTCGAATAAGCTTTTCCACTAACTGATACGGTTGTAGGCTGACCTAAGAGATGCAAACCAAGATCAATCAGGTGGACACCTAAGTCGATCAATGCACCGCCACCTGACATCTCTTTTGTGGTAAACCAGCCACCTAAGCCAGGAATGCCACGGCGAAGATGAAGATGTGCTTTTACATGGTAAACTTCGCCAAGCTCCCCTGACTTAACATATGTTTTCGCTCCTGAACCAACTGCCGTGTAACGATGGGTATAACCAATTTGTAGAATTCTAGCCTGTTGATGTGCAACGTTTATTAGCTCGTCACATTCAATGGCTGATAAAGCCATGGGCTTTTCCAGTAATACATCTTTCCCCGCTAGTAAAGCATCATGGGCCAAGGGCTGATGGAATTTGTTTGGAACGCCAATAACTACTGCATCGATTGAAGCATCATTCCAGAGTGATTTTGGGTCCTCACTAGCTTCGGCACAATACTTGTCTGCCAAACCAGAAGCCCTATCGATGCTATGGTCAACGATTCTGATCACTTCCACTTTAGCGCTCTTAGCCGCCTCGCAATGCTTTTCACCTATAGCGCCAGCACCTAGAATCCCCAGTCGCATTACCATCTCCAAAGGTCAGATATTATGTAGAGCCATACTAGGCCCGCCATAATTGGGCCATAGTGGAGAAGTATGGTTCCCCCACCGCTGTGATGCAACGGGCGATGCGCAATAAGAGGTAAAGAAAAACGCAGAAGTTTAGCAATTCAGGCTAATCCATCCCGATTCGGATTGTCTTTTTTTGAGAGCATCTAGTAGAGTAATAACGGCCATAGTCTCCTCGCGAGGAACTAATGGTTTGCCCGCATCATAGAAGTCTAAGATCGCTGCGGCAGCGTCGGTAAAGAGTCTTTTATCATCGACAACGACTTCTTTAGATCCACGATCAGTTGTAAGCATTGCAACGAAAGGTACGTACTCAGCAGAATTAAAGTCTATTGTTGCTATCCGTCCTCGGCTAAATTCGATAACGATTGTCGGGTGTCGCTTAGTACCTGCGACAAGAAGACGCTCAGCCTCAGGTCCAAGGCAACTGACTGCTATTTCCAGAGGATGGATACCGTATTCGTCTAACGATGCACCGCCTGCCCACAACGATAAATTAACTAAAGGTTCTTTCATTTCCGCTAAAATGTTCTGAATGTTGGTGGTTCTTAAAGCGGACGTGGTTTGAACCGAGGTATTATACTTATCTGCTAGAGAAAAAATTTGTGATGCAATTTTGCTGTCAGGAGCGAAGGTCTTGTCTACAAACGTCGGCTTTGAATAGGGTAAAACCTGCTCGCATAAACCCATGTGCGTATCAGGGGTAGAAGGAGCAAGTACTGCAAAAACGTCTACCTTTTTCGCCAATTCATCTACTGAATCGAAGAAGTGAAGTGATTTCGAATCAGACCATTCTGCACCCTTGTCACTCTGAATTGCTGTAGCACCGTAGACCTCCCATCCACGTCCATATAGAGGACCTCGAATCGCATCCAAATAAGTATTAGCGTGGAAATTATCAAGGTCGTCGTCAACAAAGCCAATTCGTTTAGTAGCCATAACACTAGTCAATTTTAAGATAATTCAAACGGATCAAATTATAGCGATTAATAGAAGACAGAAGTATACCCCGTCAGTTGACAATCTATCGGCAGTTTTGTCAAAGCATCTCGTATGTACTAGTCAATACGATACTCATTCTGGTCTCTCCGTAGAACAAACAAACGACGGGAAAAACGCTCCCCCTCTACTTTGTTAGTCCGGACCGAAGGTCCGGTTTCGGAATTCAATCGCAGATTTTCTACGGAAATATTCTAATCGCGAGACTCGTTCGCAGTCCTCACCAATGGGTGGGCTTAGTCCAGATGCGACTTCGCGATTTTGCGGAACTGGCATCCCTCATCTGTTGACATGCGTGTTGGGACCGAAGAAGATTTGAACTGGTAATCCTCCGCCAACCGGCAATAACAACCAGGGTGAAACCTGCGATAACACCCGCGTGATTGACTTACCTCTGCCCCAACCGGGGATAGTTACTTAGTTCCCCGACACAAATGATGATGACCCGACCTTGGCGAAAATTCACGCATGAACTTCATTCACCGAATTGTTGAACTCATCAATCGTGCGCAGGAAATTGCGACCCAGAACGGCTATCCTAACCTTCTTCAACCCGGTCTCGTAAAAGAGATGGTCGTTGCTGACATTCTTGGTCACGGAGTCTCACGCGACAAGCATCAGCCCGACGCGTTCGACCCGACTGACCCAACACGCCAATTTGAATACCTCAGCTGTTTCGAGAATGGAACCTTCCAGCTTGACCGGATGTTCAAAGCTCCTCAGGACAAGAGGCAGCAATCATTACGTCGAATTACACGCAACGCCATGATTTATTGTGCCGTGTTCGAGCGGGCGAACCCACTTGCAGTTATTGGGATATGGGAAATCACGCCGGCAGTGATGCTGATCGAGGCAGAACGCCAACTAGACGCAAGTCAAAACGACATTTCACACATCGGTTTCACACGTCGTTGGGCGCGAGAAAACGGCACGAAAGTCTACAGCAGGGACAGCTGAAGACCTGCTTTTTGAATCGCTTTTACACGTTGCCGACCTAATTTCGCGTAGTCAGAATTCAGTTCACACGCAACAAACCTTCGATTATTTTGGACGCATACCGCTGGAACTGTTCCGCTCCCGCTAAATGGATCATATACCAGGTCGCCCTCTGACGAACTTGCCTTAATCAGTCGCTCAATCAGTTTCGCAGGCTTCTGAACCGTATTTAGCAACTCACGGCTTAGCAATTCCTTCGACTTGTAGGTCAATTGCTTTATATCGCCCCAAACGTCACCGGGATTCTTACCCTTCTCGTTGAACGCCGTTTTCCCATACGGCCCATTCTTGACCGACGGAACGTTTTCACAACGGCGGCGATGTTCTAGTTCAAAAAGTTGGGCAACCCGAATTTCATCTAAATTAAATTGCGTGACTCGCCCTTTCGTAAAATAGCAGATCACATCGTAGTTGTTTGTGTAGGACCGTCGTCCCTGAGCCAACCGACTTGGTTGGTACCACACGATTTTGGTTCCAAGATTCAAGTAGGGTCGATAATCGATAAAATCAATGCAGTCGCATTTGCCAAAGAGATACAAGGCTGCCCCCGGTTTCATAACGCGACTGAAACGTTCAATGAGACCCAAATTGTATTCTTGAATGCACCCGACCTGATCCCAGTCATGTGATGTTACACCGTACGGGCCATCGCAAATTATTAGATCAACGCTCTCGCTTGGCATCGCTTCAGTGAATTTCAGTGCATCTCGACAGTGGATCTTATTCTCAGAGATTTCATTCATCGCTTCCGACTCCTTTCAAATTTAACTAGTTGCTTCTCGTCTTCCGCTTCGATGAAGCTGTCCAGTGCACGCCGAATCACTTCCGAGACCGATAGACCCTTTTCGTCACTGATTTTTGTCAGCGCTTCAATCTGAGGTTCAGTCAGGTATAAGTTGTACTTTTTCATTACTCAAATGTACGCACAATGTCTACCATTTGTCAACCGCGGCCTAAATCAGTTGCTCTTGAAACACATTCTTACGAACTTGGCTTGTTTCGTACTATTCTTTACCGTTGTTCAAATAAACTGATTTGCTAAAGTTTCCTATCTCCGCAAGACGGCGGGGAACCATGTGAATTGGGATAGGGGCGGGTCTTGGCGTGAAGATGTCCAGCGACGATTCTTTGCTGGCTTACCGATCATCTTCGCAGGATTCCTCCCCACGGTCTGTTGCCTCGCCGCAGTTGCCCTCGCCTCGTACTCTCTTTCTTCCGAGCTACATTTGGTATCCTGCCTCGTCGTGAAAGAAACCGGAACTAAGTACAGGGGACTTGCACCCCACAAG
>CAYGQU010000082.1:5880-9332 GCA_964352045.1 uncultured Planctomycetaceae bacterium | reverse complement strand
CTACCGAAATGGCGAGTCTTGAAGCGGTATTGTGGCTCGCCTCCGAACCCTTGCCGTTACGCAAGTTGGCGAAATTAGCCGAATTAGCCGATACTGCCCAAGCGAGGGCATGCCTGAAGCTTTTACACAAAAAACACCGATCGCGTCGCAGTGCGTTTGAAATCACCGAGGTTGCAGGAGGTTTTCAACTGTTAACGAAGCCCCAATTTGCCCCTTGGCTCCGCGAGACAGGCTCCATTTGTCCGATAATGAAGCTTAGCACTCCTAGCATGGAAACCTTGGCCATAGTAGCTTACCGCCAACCGGTATTACGGGCTGAAATCGAGGCGATTCGGGGAGTCGGGTGCGGTGAACTCTTGCGGCAATTGCTTGAGGCCGATTTACTGCGTATTGTCGGTAGGTCGGAAGAATTGGGCAGACCCCTCTTGTATGGGACAACCAAACGCTTCCTGCAACTATTCGGATTGCGTAATCTTGACGGATTGGTGCAGTCGGCTGAAGCAAGTCAACGTCGCGGACCGACAATCAAAGACGAGCAGCAACCTAATCAAGAAACAAGACAAGGCCTTTTTCAAGACCCGGCATCCAAAGTGGCTTAGAATCTCGATTCCCGCAGATTACCCTATCGTGATATTGATATTAAACATTGGTTAGGTTTAATTAGAGTTAACCATTACTTCCAAGATTGACCCAACTAAATCTCGTCGCGTCGGCGAGTGATCCCTTCCAGGCACAGAGAGATTCGGAACATGAGTAGCACAACCTTATTCGAAGCAAAATCTGAAGTCCTCGCTTCTGACAAGCGTTCGGCAATGGTTGCTGATCAGTATGAAACGACCGGCTTGATCTGGGCCTACACACCTATCGAAGACGATGACGAAGTTGAATACATCGACATCTACGATGACGAGGAAGAGGAAGACGAAGAGTACGAATACGAGTACGAAGATGAAGACGACGAAGACCTAGAAGACGATGAAGACGAAGAGGATGGCGACGAATACGAGTACGTCGACGACGAAGAGGAAGAAGACGATGACGAACTAGAGGACGATGAAGAGTGGGAAGAGGAAGACGACGAAGATTGAACCCAGTATCACCTAGATTTCTATCGTATTGGTTTTCTATCACACCGGCTTGCGATTACATTCAGTCGCCCAATTGAAAGAGCCGACTAAGCGCCTGCAATAAACCCTTTGGTGAACCATTCTTCGATTCGTCCCTCAGCGACTCCATCGGGGGGTGCAACATCTTGTTCACCAACCTATCGGCAAATCGAGCAATTTCTTCGCGGCCATGCTCGTCGAGTTCGGGCAGTTTGTTGTAGAGCCGTTGCAATTCATCTTGCTTGGGCCGATCGAGTTCTTCTCGCAAACGAGCAATCACGGGTGCCGATGCACGGTGCCGCTGCTCGGCAAAGAACTTGTCCCGCTCTTCGAGGATTATCCGCTCGGCACGAGGTAATTCACGATGCCGAGCTTTACGATTTCGCTCACACGCACTTGAGAGATCATCAATCGAGTAAAGATAAACCCCTAGCTCTTCGCCAATTGCAGGATCAAAATCACGCGGCATCGAGAGGTCGAGAATAAAGAGCGGACGCTGGTTTCGCCCCTCGGCAACACGACGCCGATAGTCGTCTAGCGTTACGATTGCTTCGCCTGCGGCAGTGGTGCTAATTACGAGGTCGGCATCGATGAGTTTTTCAAAGCGATCCTCAAATTTGGCGGGCTTGCCTTTCCATTTTTCGGCGAGTCCCTCGGCACGTTCTTGGCTACGATTCACAATCGTCGGGTTGCGAGCCCCTTGGTCAGTCAGATAGCGGAGCGTCTCTTCCGCCATCTCGCCAGCGCCAAGAACCAACACGCGCTTGTCCTCGAATCGTTCAAAGATTTCGCTCGCAAAGTCGGCAATCGCCACGCTCGGGATACTAACGCGGTGCTTGTGCAAATCGGTTTCGTTTGCCACGCGGCGGGCAACTCGAAGTGCGGTTTGAAAGAAGCCGTGCGTTAAGGGGCCGGTCGCATCGACTTGCTGCGCTAGTTCGTAGGCTTGCTTGACTTGGGCCAGTATCTGCGGCTCGCCAAGCACCATGCTGTCGAGACTCGTTGCAACACGAAACAGGTGCTCGACAACTTCCTCATCGCAAAGCGTGAATAAGTGGGGCCGAATCGCTTCGACTGGCACCTTATGGGCATCGGCCATATGGCGTGCCAATACGCCAGGGCAGGGGGGAAGCTGATCCTGAGGCGAAGCGGCATAGAACTCAACTCGATTACAGGTCGAAAGCAAAACGCCTTCCGAACCGGGCACCTGCTCGTGCCATTTAGCAAGCGTTCCTGCCGCCAGATCGGTCGTAAAGGCAAGCTGTTCGCGCACCGCTGCCGCTGAGCGGTGATGTGAACAACCTACCATGCGAAGTTTCATTGCAGCAAACGTTGAGAGACGTGGTTAAGGGTTAAGCAGGAGAAAACAGTTTCATGAAAGCTTTTTAATTACAGCACGATAAAAACGCATTATCAAAAGCGAATTTCTCGGAAAGTTCATTCCGAAGCAACAATATTTTTTTGCTCGTTGACTGAATCTTCTTAAAGCATACCGTGCTTCGTTTCAACCAACGTAATCGAGCCAATGGCAATCAGCAGGAATAAGAACGAAGCAACCGTCAGGTAAGCGACTTTCCGCCCCCGACGGGCAGCAGGATAGATGGTTCGAAACAGTTCTACCAACGCTAGCCAACCCAGCATGGCTGCCAAACTCCAAACGGCGGGATCTTTCCAATACGAATAACCAACGATTCCCGTGTTGCGGATTTGGCTTAGCACGATGCCTGACCCGAAGCCACAAGCCACAAGCCAGGCCGAGATGCCCAGCGCTCGCGAATTGATTTGCTCAAGCCATTCGAGGCTGGGTAATTTAAGTCCCTGCCACGGTGGTAATTTCCGTTTTAGCCGGTAGCTTTGCAGCAAGTACATAATTCCCGCAACGAAGCCAAGGCTTACGACCACGGTTGCCAATAATAGCGAAATACCGTGGATCAAACCCCAAAACGACGAGGCCCGCCCCGTCGAAAACGGCGTACTGCTTGCCTTCTGCGAAACGATAACTAACCCTAATGCAACAGGAAGCAAAAAAAGTCCTATTGCACCTCGCTTACCAATGATCGTCGCAATGAATGCAATCAGCGCCAACACCAAGGCCGATAGTAAACACCAATCGGCAGGGCTTGAAAGAGGTGGCGACTGAGCATTGGCTCGCAAAACCAAATAGGTTGTATGAGCAAATAGCCCCGCACCCAAAAACGTGCGGCTAAGCAAGTGCCCGCTAGTGCGAAGAAAGGTTCCCATGCGGCTCGCTTCAAACCGACGCCAACCAAGTCGGGCCGTCAGCACCAGTAACTCGAGCCCCAAGGCAACCGAATAGCTCGCTGCAAAGCAGAAGACAGTGATATG
>CAYGQU010000082.1:0-5870 GCA_964352045.1 uncultured Planctomycetaceae bacterium | reverse complement strand
ATCAGCGGCCATTTGAATCGACGTTCGGTGCATCGAGGCCGTAGTCTTTTATCTTCTTATGCAACGTATTTCGGTTGATGCCAAGTCGTTGGGCCGCTTTGATTTGTACGCCATCGCATTTGCTAAGCACCTGGGAGATCACTTCCCGCTCGACCCGATCGACAACACGGCTATGTAAATCGTCCGACTCCTCTTCGGCCGATGAAAGCCCTACTTGCACCAATTGCTCGGCGAGCGACTCGAAATCTAATTTCCGAAAGACCTTCTCCGAAGCATTGGATTCTCCACGAACAACCGAGGGCAGCAGGTCGTATGTCAGTTCGTCGCCTGGTGCCATCACAACCGCACGTTCGATGTAGTTCTGAAGCTCACGGACGTTGCCTGGCCAATGATACGCTTGCAGGGTTTCGATGGCACGCGGTTCGAGGTGTACAACGTACCGATCGTTTTCCTCATTGTAGACATTCAGAAAATGCGAGACGAGCGCGGGAATGTCCTCACGCCGCTCACGCAAAGGGGGCAAGCAAATCGGAATCACATTCAAGCGATAGAAGAGGTCTTCACGGAAATTCCCGTCCATTGATTCTTCAAGCAAATCACGATTGCTGGCAGCGACGACGCGTGTATTGACTCGAATGGTTTGCGTATCGCCGACACGCTCGAATTCTTGCTCCTGCAAGACTCGAAGCAACTTCACTTGCAGCAAAGGGGTCGTGCTGTTGATTTCGTCGAGGAAAATCGTCCCCGTATGGGCTGCTTCAAAGCGGCCCGTTCGGTTGTCGATAGCCCCGGTATAGGCGCCACGGACATGGCCAAAAAGCTCACTCTCAAGCAAATTCTCACTCAAAGCTCCGCAATTGACTCGTACGAATGGCCTATCGCGGCGCTCGCTTAGATCGTGCAACGCTCTAGCAATCAGTTCCTTACCGGTCCCTGTTTCGCCCAGTAATAGGACCGATGCCTTGCTAGAAGCAACACGCCGAGTAACACGATAAACCGACTGCATTGATTCACTTGAACCAATGATACCGGGTAGTGCGGCGGAGGGTTCGGCGTAAGGGGCCAAGGGAGGGGTTATTCCGAAGGTTATCAAAAGGAAGGGGTTAGAGACGGGATAGATTCTATTGCCGAGCTGCTTCGAGCGTATCGAGCAAGCTGCCAAGCACTTCTTGTGTCGCAGTATCGGCAGTTTGGCTAGCGTTGTAACGGTCGTATTGGTCCATAATTTGGTTGGCTGTCAGCAAAATCCCATTTCGCTCGACACTTTCACGAAATGCGATTGCGGCTGACTGACGAGCTTCAAGAGGTAGGCTGCGTAGACTTGCCCGGTTGGCAAGCCTTAGTTGGCTGGTGGGCGTTGCAAGGCGTGAAAGCGCTTCGTTTGTCGTCAGGTCGGTCGGATCATTGAGCATAAGCTCCAAAGCTTGTCGCTTGTTTTGTACGCGATAGAACGCTGGTCCTTCGGACAAAAGTTGGCTAATCCATTGACGAGCTTCAGTTGCCTGTGTTTGCCGCGTTGCGAGATCGGAAACTCCAACAACTTCAAGCCGATCGATTCTTCCAAGCAAGGTTTCAATGGCTTGGTCGGTTGTCGGTCGCGAAAAGGCAATCACCATACTTCCCGCTGCACGGTGCTCTTCGGCAATCTCGCTTGCTTCGAGTAACTCGCCTGCTGGGGCGAGTAGCGCCACAGGTTTGTTTCCCCCGCCAGGAGTCCGACGTAAACGATACAGCGTTTCACGCACGGCAGGTTGAATCAGGTCGAGGTCTAGCAAGATGCATTCGACATCGGGCATGTTTTCGACTGCCTTAACAACATCGGCACCTTGGTTGAAGGCGAGTGCACGGTACTCATTACCACGCAATACGCTTGCTAAGTCGGCCGATCGAGCAATCTGAGGCATCGCTACCACCACCACCCGCTCTCCATTGCCAGCAGAAAAGTAGATTAACGCTTCGACAACATGGCTCGAACCAGCGTAGGGTTCCGTTGGTTTGATGTTCATGATCGCTTTGAGCGCTGCAAACCGAACAGCCGCATGAGCACCCGAAACAGCCATCGCAAGTGGCGAGGTTTGTCCCCCTGTGGCGTAAAGCACCGAGCTGTCGCGACGTTTGCCCAATGTCTCGCAGCAGGCAATGGCACCCTTTGGCATCGAATCACTTAAGCTTTTAGCCAAGCATCGGCTTACGTCTTCGGAGCTAAATTCATCAAGCGTTGGTCGGTCGGTAGGTGCTAAGGCACCCGCCTCAAGACATAGCAACAAAGCTTTCTGCTGAATATCCCTATCAAGCGGTTCGAATGCCAAACGATCTACGGCTAATCGACTTGCCAGGGCAAGCGAAACGGTCCTGACGTCGTAACGCGACACGGGAAGATCGCGATTTGCCTGCCAAGCGACTTGCCCTAGTTCGTCGGCGGCAAATGGTGGCGGACCTTCCAGCAAGCTGTCGATCGTTTGCTTGAGAAGCTGGCCAGCTTCTCGATCGTTGATCGGACGACCCCTAAGTTGGTTATAAGACCAGCGTGCCGCACCACCAAACGCACTATCAGCAGGTTCATATAAGGCGTTTTTCGCTAATAAAGCAGCTGCTAACGGGGAGGTCAATAAATCAAGCTCGGCCAATCGACCCAGCGCGTAGGCTGCCTGCGTTCGGACTGCTTCCGAAGGATCGGCAGTTGCCGCCATGAGAAAGGGGATCGAAGTCGGTTCTAGAACTACCAACGCTTCACGAAGCCGTGCTTCGGCTTTGGGGTTCTTGGCAACACGGATCGCATCGAGCGAAAGCTCCACGCCGACGATACCCGTTCGGCGGATCGCTCGGTAAGCGGCCTGTTGCTCGACAGGCGTGCCAAAGCCGATGTCGGCCAACAGCTGGTTGATCTTCTCAGGATCGTTTTGCTCGCGGTTGACTGTCGTAAGGCATTGATTCACTTGACCGGCGGTGCTGGGCAACAGCTTTGCCATTCGGCTAAGACGTGCTGTGCCTACTTGTTCGAGTAACCCGATTTGTTGAGCATCTGTTAATTTAAGAGCGGCAAATTCATCGGCAATTGGCTGGGCTAAATCGGGTCGTTCCAAATCTACGAGTGAAAGGATCGCTTCGACATAGTGCCGAGGTTCGCTCCGCGGCAACTCGAGCACCGCTTCAATAGCTGGGCTTTGAGCCGTAGAACTCGACACGCCAAACGCCATACAATAGGCGATAGCAATTGCGAAGGATATTGATTTTATAGGCATGGTCATGGGACGGGTCGTGCTACGATTCCAAAAAGTACGAGGTCGTTGAGATGCTAGTAAAAGGTTATTTGGCATCCCTACTAAGTCGTTTTTTCCAGACGTCAACTTGCTCGGCAACCCGGTCGGGGTGGGTCGAACCGACGCTCTTAAAAGCTTGAATTGCGTTCTCAACGCCAAGCACATCGAAGACCGATTCGTCCAGCTCGGTGTGGGCTGCTTGGAAGTCGGCCAGCGGCAAGTCGGCGAGCCGTATCCCCTGTTCCATCGCTTTGCCAACCAGTTGGCCAATCAGTTCGTGAGCGGTCCGTTGCGGGACACCTAAGTGGATTAAGTGCTCCATGAGCGTCGTGGCGTCGAGGTAACCTCGGTCGAGCCGTTCCTGGATGGCATCCACCCTAAGTTCCGTACCAGCAACCAACGGTGCGGCAAGCTCCAAGCAAGCGCACACAGTATCAACTGCATCGAAGACCCGTTCCTTGTCCTCTTGCAAGTCACGGTTGTAAGCGAGAGGTAAGCCTTTGGTTAGCACGAGCAAGCTTTGCAGCGAGCCGATCACCCGAGCCGACTTACCGCGGGTTAGCTCAAGCACATCGGGGTTGATCTTCTGTGGCATGATCGAGCTACCTGTACAGAACGCTTTGGGTAGCTTGATGAAGTTGAATTCGGTGGTACTCCACAGAATCCATTCCTCGGCCCAACCACTGAGGTGAACGGCTACGATCGAAAGGGCGGCCAGCAGTTCGGTGGCAAAGTCCCGATCACTCGACGAATCGAGGCTGTTGGCGATGAGTCCCTCAAAATCGAGTTCGTCGGCAACCATTTGTCGATTGATTGGAATCGTTGTTCCTGCCAGCGCTGCGGTGCCAAGAGGAAGCTGATTCACCCGCTTTCGGCAGTCGGCTAGCCGATCCCGATCGCGTTGTAGCTTTTCAACGTAGGCAAGCCAATAGTGGTTGGCTAACACCGGTTGGGCTCGTTGCAAGTGCGTGTATCCAGGGAGGATCACCGATGCATCTTGTTCGGTTCGCCCTAAAAATGCTTGCTGCAGATTCGTTAACAGAAAGTCAAGCCGATCAATTTCATCGCGGACCCACATCCTAAAGTCGGTCGAGACTTGGTCATTTCGGCTTCGGCCTGTGTGGAGTTTCCGGCCAACGTCTCCGATGCGATCGACCAGCGCTCGTTCAATATTCATATGAACATCTTCAAGCTCTTGCTTGAATTCGAATCGCCCGGCGGCAATTTCCCAGCCGATTTCAGCGAGCCCTGCCGTGATTTGGTTCTTTTCGTCGTCGGTCAGTATGCCGACTGCTGCGAGCATGTTGGCATGCGCAACCGAGCCTCGAATGTCATGAGCATAGAGCCGACGATCGTACGACACGCTTTCGGAAAACGTTTCGACTCGGGCGTCAGTTGCTTCGTCGAAAACGCCCCCCCAGGTTTTATTGGCCGACGGCGGACTTTTTGCAGGCGTCATGAGGGTAGGCTCAATTGGGTGGGCTGGTGGCGCGGTAGCAAACGCCTTTTGTGGACCCTCGCTAACCGATCTTGCCTCGTTGAAAGATCGTTGGAAGTCCGTTGGTAGGTTGGTGGAAGTTTGGTCTCAGCAACAGGCGAACAAGCCACGGCGCGTGATGCCGAGTACTTCTTAAACTCCGCTTTTAGACACAATAGCCGACGCTTGGTTCGGCAACCTACCTTAGGCACGAAAGAAACCGCCTAACTGGGCCGCCTGCCCCAAAGCATGCTTGCCTGAACAGCAGGATAGGGCACCCTGCCTATCTGGTAAGCACACCTCCCACTAGCTTAGTGACGCGAACGATAGAATGTCAACTTGTCAGGCGATTCTTTCGCCTAAAAAACAGGCATTGGGTCAATTGAGTAGCTATGTGGGTTTCTCAGTAGCCAGTAGTGACATTCTACAGACCTTTTGTAGCGATTGTAGTTTTTATGCCGAAGCAATCTGCCTTGGCATTTCAAAAAGACTAATTCTAATTGTTCCCGGGGATTACATCCTCAATTTTCACCAATTGAGCATTATTTGCGGTTCGGTACCCCTTTCGGGCACACTAATAGGGTAGAGACGTTCGAGTCCCCTCTCCCCCGCTGGCAAAACCTCGATGGCAACACCGCCTGAATCCGCCCTCACCGATGTCGTTTCATCGGAAGTATCGGCAACGACTTTGATCCCCCATCAAAATGGTAGGGACGTTAGAAGCTTAGCGATCCTGCCGACCGATGGCGAGCTGTTGATGCTCTTCACCGAGGAGTCCGACGAAGCGGCGTTTGATCGATTGATCGAACGCCATGGCAGCATGGTGTGGCGCGTTTGTCGTGGCGTGTTGCTGACGCAGCAAGATGTCGAGGATGCCTACCAAGCGACTTTCATGTTGCTCGCCAGCAAAGCGAATCAAATTCGTGCTAACGACTCGGCTGCCGGTTGGCTTTATCGCGTAGCGTATCGGACCGCTTTAACCGCCAAGCGTCGTGCCAAACAACGGCGTGAAGAGTCACTCGTTGCCGAGCCAACCGCTCCACCCGAAGAAGCGTTTCCGAATCTGATCGGTCGGCAAATGGTATCGCTTCTGCTCGAAGAGCTTCGTGCCATGCCGAAGAATTACCAAACAC
>CAYGQU010000081.1:0-9338 GCA_964352045.1 uncultured Planctomycetaceae bacterium | reverse complement strand
AATCGTGACGACATGGCCGACGGCGGAGCGGCTCATTATCGGGCGTGCGTCGATGCCGTTCACAGTCGTTTGCCTGAAACAGGCATCGAACTTTTGGGGAGCGACTTGGCTGGCGACAAAGCTGCCCTAGCTACTTTACTTGATGGCATACCGTTGTCGGTCTATGCCCACAATGTCGAATGTGTCGAACGACTCGATAAGTCGGTGCGTGATCCACGGGCATCATTCAAGCAAAGTTTGTTGATGCTTGCCGAATCCAAACGATTACGACCCGACTTGGCGACTAAAAGTAGCTTGATGGTTGGCTTAGGGGAAACCGACGATGAAATCTTTACCGCAATGAAGCGTTTGCGTGAAGAGGCTTCGGTCGACCTCGTTACGCTTGGCCAATACCTCACACCGGGTCTCCCCAACGAGCGTTTCTTGCCGGTCGATCGTTATGTCCCGCCCGAACAGTTTGATCGCTATGCCGAACAGGCTTACGAGCTTGGCTTTGCCGGCGTCGCCTCGGGGCCTATGGTTCGCAGCTCGTTCCGCGCTGGCGTGTTGCTCGAAGCAGCCCGAACGGGTCGCCGAGTCGAAGAACTGCTCGCTAGCGAAGCAGCGGCATCGGTCGATGTCGTTCGTATCAAAACGATTGATAAATAGTCAATTCAAAACAGAACCTTCTAGCACAAGCCTTCCCAAGTGAGTCAATCGTCGTGAAACTCTTTCTCTACGAATGGGTAACCGGCGGGGGGCTTGTGAATCACCATGGCCCGCTACCCGAGTCGCTATTGCAGCAGGGTAAAGCCATGATCGAAGCCTTGGCAGCTGACGCTGTAAAGATCTCTGGTTGCGAGGTAACCCTTTTTCGTGAACTACGAGTGCATTCTCTTGTAGCAACGGGGGCCATGATCGTAGAGATTGACTCGCGTGCGATGCACGATCAATGGTTCGATCAATTGGCAACTGAATCCGATGCTGTTCTTTTGCTAGCACCCGAGACCGACGGCATTCTTGAACAGTTGGCCCTACGCTGCGAACAACTGGGGGCAAAGCTAATTTCACCGAATTCTCGCTTCATAAAGATTGCTGCTGACAAGCAATCGACAGCCGAACGTCTGACCGAAGCGGGCGTCAAGACTCCCCTAGCCGTTCGACTCGAACCCGAAGATTCTTTGCCTTGCGACATGCCTTATCCGGCGGTCATTAAGCCCCTCATCGGCGCTGGCTCTGAAGATACCTACGTTGTTAGTAATAGCAACGATCAACCGCCGGCCCACGCGTGGCCACGTCGGTTAGAAACCTTTCTACCCGGCACGCCAGTTAGTGTTTCTTGGATTGCTGACGGAAAAGGAAATCGACAATCGCTTATCCCCACAAGACAACGGTTATCAAACGACGGTCGGCTGGAGTACTTGGGTGGCGAATTCCCCTTACCCGAAGGGCTCGCCAGCAGGGCCACACACTTATCGCAAACTGCTTTGCAAGCCATGCCATTGACCAAGGGTTATGTAGGCGTTGATCTTATTCTTGGATCCGATCCGCATGGCACCGAAGATTATGTGATCGAAATCAATCCTCGGCTGACAACTTCCTACATAGGGCTTCGTCATGTGGCGGATAAAAATCTAGTCGAAGCAATGCTCACTAGCGATAAGAATTTCCAATTTAACGGTTCTATCGGTGTGAAGCCGAGTCGTAGTTCATTGCGATTTGATGCTGATGGAGCGGTCTATTTCATGGAACCCCCGGATCGGGAAACTTGATATGAACAGTCCGAAGGGCAACGAATGGTTAGGGATCGATATCGGCGGCGCGAATCTCAAAGTATCAAACGCATCGGGTCAAGCGATTACTAAAGTCTTTCCGCTTTGGCAAAAACGGGATTCGCTTAGTGATGCAATAGAGACGATTGTGGGCGAATACCGAGATAATTTTTCCAACTCCAGTTGCCAGAAAATTGCCCTCACCATGACCGGCGAGTTGGCCGATTGTTACCAAACTAAATCCGAGGGGGTTGCTGATATAGTTTATGCAGCCGTCTCGGCCTTAGCTCCGCTACCTATACGCATCGCAACGGTCGATGACCGCTGGTTTACGCCACCCGAAGCAATTGCTGATCCGCTAACGGTCGCCGCTGCGAACTGGCGACTCACGGCTCGCTTCGTGGCCAATCATCATCTTACGAGAGATAGAGTGACCGATGCCTTGTTAATCGACATCGGATCAACCACCGCTGACATCATTCCTGTTAGTCAAGGAAAAGTCGTTTCGAAAGGGACCACCGACACCCAACGCCTTATCCACCACGAGCTTGTCTACACAGGGACCCGACGAACTCCGATCAGTTCGCTGGTTTCGGAGTTACCTTACCGTGGTAAAAAATGTCCGGTTGCAACTGAATGGTTTGCAACGACTGCTGATGTTTGGCTTCTACTTGGCAAACTAGATGAGAATGTGGACGATCGACAAACCGCCGACGGGAGACCGTTGACGATTTCCTTCGCAATCGACCGGCTAGCTCGTTGTGTTTGTGCTGATCGTTCGCAATTCACCCGAGATGACGCAGTGCATGCCTCTGAACAAGTGGCAGTGGCCCAAACCGAAAGGCTTAGCAAGGCGATTCGTCAACAAGGAGATAGTCATCAAAGATCAATATACGTTGGGGGCGAAGGAGAGTTCCTTGCTCGACGTGCTATCGAATCTCTGAAAGTGTCTGCCAATAGAATTTCACTTAGTGAATCAATTGGTACGATCGCTAGCCAATGCGGCCCTGCCTTTGCCGCTGCGTTTCTTGCTGGCAAGGAATGTCGCCTCTAAGATTACTTACAATCAAGCATGTCAAAACCAAGTAGAAACTCTCGTAAGGTCGTTATCAAGTTAGGTGGAAGCCTACTTACACAATCCAACCTTACCGAACGTTTTGAAAGATGGTTTAAGAAGTTACAACAGGATAGTCCGTGGGAAAAATTTATTATGTTAGTTGGAGGTGGCGCGCCGGTTGAAGGGCTGCGACTAGTGGATCAAGCCAACCCCTTGGACGAAAGCCTGTGCCATTGGCTGGCCGTTAAACAAATGAATTTGAATGGCAAATTAGTCGATAGCTTACTGCCTGATTGGGTTCTAACGAAGAAGCTAATCACGATCGAAACAGCCGAAGTATCTCTCAAGGCAATCTTTGTACCCCATAATTTTTTATTGCGAGAAGAACCAAACTACCCTGGCAGAAAGCTTCCGATCGGTTGGCAAACAACAAGTGACGCCATTGCGACACGTCTAGCAGTTTGCATAGGAGCTGAATTGATCTTGCTCAAATCAACCGATCCACCCAAAGATATTGCCGCCAACGACTGGAATTCCTTGGCAAAGAAGGGTTACATCGATCGCGTAACTCCCACTCTAATCGAAGAGGTTGCTATTCGTCGGATTGAGAAACTTCCTTAGGTTCGATCGGCTTGCTTTCATCGACTTCTAAATCTATTGGTTTTTGAACGAGCTTGAAGTCGATTCTTTTAAGTGCCTCACCTCGCATAAACGTTAATGTGATTTTTTGTCCGGCATCGTAGCGTCTTATTTCACGGCGAAAACGGGCAATCGTTGGCGTCGGTTTCTCGGCAATCTGCGTGATGCGATCTTTTGCTTGAAGGCCTGCACCGGCCGCAGGGCCTTTTGTCTTTTGAACAATCGGCTCATCGCTAAAGGGATTCCCTTCCGCTAATTGAATTCCTGCCCAACCATCATTAATAGATTGTCCTGTCTGTAGTAGAGGTAATCTTGCTTGCAACGCCTTTATCGGAACGACAAACCCGATGCCTGAGTCATACCACGCTTCGCCACGTTGCCCCGGTGGGCCTAGAGGCGAAACGATTCCCAGCACTTCGCCAGCGAGATTCAGAGCTGGCCCACCATAATTGCTTGCCGATGTTTTAGCGTCGATTTGGATGGCTCTCCCGGCAAGTCGATCAGCAGCGCTAATTATTCCGATCGAGTAATTGAGTTGTTTAGCGTCGTAACCACGTCCTAAAACAATGGCTGTCTCTCCTGGTTGGGCTGACAGACCTAACGAGAATTTAGGGCCGTTACCTTGGATTCTCTCAACGGTTTTTAGTAAAACCATTCGACGAGGATAATCACGGGCAACCAACCGGGCTGCTTGCTCACTACCATCTGAAAAAGTAACAAGAATCGCTACCGGTGAGGCAGCCGATTGAGCCTTGGCAGGCAATCCGAAATCGCTTGTCAAAATCCAACCATCACTATCCATCAGCAGACCCGTCGTAACAACCCCTTCGGAAGAGTAATCTTTCGAGGCTGATAGCGAAGTAATGTAACGCAAACGAACAATCGATGAAGCAAGACGATCACTTACAGCTCGAACGGTTTCATCAAACAACTCGCTTCGTTGTCCAGCATTAACGAAGGTGCTGGAGACTAACATCAACACAAGTGGCAGCAAGACGACTAAAATCGATAACGTGAATCGACCACGCCTATTTTGGATGCTTAAAAACATGTGCTACTCCCCTTTCAACCAAACTACGACAAGCTCGTCATCTCTTAGTAAAGCAACCCGAATTGGTTCGTCCGATTGCGAGTACCTGAGTAAGAATTGCTCGACCAGGGTCGTCGTGCCGACAGGGTTTCCTTGGATTGAAATGATTAAATCATCCGCAAAGATACCCGCTCGGTTAGCAAGTGAACCCGTCCGTACATACTCAACAAACGGCGGTGTACTTGAGCCAATGGAGGGGATAAGTGCGAACCCATATTTCGCTAGCAAAGCGCCTGGCTTGCGAGCCATGGAGGCTTCGATTGGTTCTTGTTGAGGCACCTCCTCATTATTGGTCATTAATTCCATCGAAGCACGCAATGTGCTTGTTGGTATAGCGTAGTTGAGCCAACTTCCCATGGCACCTGAGCGAGACTCTTTGCCTATCATTCCAAGCAGATTACCTTGCCGATCGACTAAAGCCCCCCCCGCTGAACCTGGATTACTCGTAACTGCATCGAGAATAAGCACGTTAACCGGACGTGGCTGACGATTGAGTCGGCGAAAATCGACTTCGCTTTCGATTGCAATGGTCGTCCGTTGCCATGTGATAGGCTCATCGCCCGTTGCGATATTGAAGGTATTGGACAGGGCGAAAGCAGTCGTGCCAGCCCGAGCGGTTGCCGTTAGCTGTTGTTTCAAAGGAAAAGCCGTTAGCTCGGTGTTATCCAAGTCGATTTTCAGCAAAACCAAATCATAACGAGGATCAACTGATTGAACGTGAGCCGAGTAGCGAGCGCCATTCGCCAGTACCGCTACGAGTTCACCTCCACCCAGCGTTGGGCTATCGACGGTTAGTATCCACCCTTCGGAAGTGAGTCGTCGATCTTTTGCAATAAGCAAACCACTCTGATAACCTTCGATTCCCTGAACCCCTCCCTCGCCGTATAGCTTGACGACACATTTTTCCGCTAAGGCAAGTGAATTAATCGTATCTGACAAAATCGGCATGGCATGAAATATCAGTGTTACGACCAATACCCATTTAGTAAGCTTTATCATGGCATCTCTTTCTGCAAGAGATAGCTGCCAATCAACTCGTCACCTAACATGACTTGCCAACGCTGCTCGGTTGGTAAATAGTTGGATCTCGGATGACTCTTTGGCTTCGATTGAAATTCAATCCGAATGGGATCCTTTACGTCATCAAGCTTAAGATCCAAGCCAAATAGCTGCCCTGTTTTTGTGGTAAAGTAAAAATCGGCTTTAGCGCCACGGTGCAAAACGCGAATCACATCAAGCGCTGTTCCTTGGGCATCCCAAATCAATTGGCCCACATAAAACAGATCATCAAGTTGCGATGTTTGTTGCTTCTCGATTTGATTCGCCATCCAAAGGCCTGCTAATAAGCCAGGGGCGTTGGTGGGAACCGGTTGCTCATCAAACGCTCTTTTTGCATCCAAACGAAATCGACCCACCGAAGACTTCCACTTTACACCGGCATCGGTCACCGATACCAAAATCGGTTCGTCCCTCTCTGTATCGAGCAACTTGTAAGACGAATCAAGACGAGTGGAGTGACTATTTTGATAACTTCTCAGCACGCGTGCGACTTCCTGGCGGTTGAAGTATCGGTTCATATAGCCGTCACTTTTTTCGTAATACGCCTTCCAATCATTCTGCTGCTTTGCCTTCGGAATGGCAGGCAGTTTTTGTTCGGGCGTCATCGAGGCAACCCCTTCACGCAAACCTGAGGTTGTATGCAAAGGTTCAAGTTGCACTGTCGTTGTAATAAGCTCTGACTCACGTGTTGCCGTTCGGCGATAAAGGATCGGAACTCGCCAGCCAGGAGGACAAACACCAACAGCATTCAGCAACTGGTTGGCCGTATGAATTTCTTGATCGTTAAAGAGTAATAATTCATCGCCTGGCCTCAGGCCACGGCGATAGGCGTCTGTTCCGCTGAGGATCGCGTCGACGATCGCTCGACTTGCCTCCGCGGCCATTCGGTCATGAGACGAATTACGCTGCGTTTGTACAGTCGCACCGAGCGACGCATGATCGACGATTCGACCACTTTTAAGATGGGAAAGAAAACGCATCACTTGATTGATTGAAACGGCATAGCCGACACCAACATTCACTCGACCACGCTTTTCAAACGAGCCTCGTCCATTGATGCCTATCAATCGACCTTCGCTATCAAAAAGAGGCCCACCCGAATTACCAGGGTTAATCGAAGCATCGGTCTGTAAGCAATCGGTGTACTCTAGAAGAGATCCACTCGGGGGCTGATAACGATGCGTTCCCGAAATAATACCGAACGTAATTGTAGGTGAGAAATCATCTGCTAACAGAAAAGGATTACCTGCAACGATCGCTTCGTCACCAACTTGCACTTGGTCACTATCGGCAATCTCGGCAGCGACGTAAGGCTTAGGGCCGAGTAATTTGATCAAGGCAATATCGCCCGACGGATCGATGCCGACGATCACCGCTTGGTGCACCTCGCCATCGCTTGTACCAACTGTCATGATTGGTCCGCAGGGAGCGGTCACATGAAAATTTGTTAACGCAAATCCGCTGGAGTCGATCAGTACACCCGAGCCTCCACTCTGACCAGTTGATTCAAATATCGCAATCGTTGATCGCGAGAGTCGCCGAACCACTTCAACACGTTGCGACTCGACGTCTTGCAGGACTTTTGGAACTGGAATTCCATAAACCGATGCTGATACGAGAGCAATCACCAGAAACACGATTCGATGAACTACGGCAATGCTGTACGAAGACGAAATCACTTGGTAACTCGTGCCCCCACAAAGTGTAGATTGTCCCCCACATCGCTTACGCCCGGAAGAACGCTAAGCGTTAGCTGACGCTCATGCGTAACTTCTGGCAAAGCGATTTGAATCGTTTGTGGGGCGTCGGCGCCATCAACCTTGTAGCGAGCAAGAACTTTTTTATTGATCAAAACGACAAATTCTACCGAGCCGGTTTGTCGCGTCGCCGGATCAATCCCAACTTTTCCTTCTAACCATCGTACCCCTTCGGGAAGAGAAAAAGTAAGCTGCGAATTGCTTCTCAGGGCAACCCCTTCGGGGTATTCGACCGACTCCCAAAGCCCAGGCAATCTTTGGTCTTGCTCTGCAAGCTGTAACGGTTTGTTTTCAAACGAGCGATTCATGCGGGGCGTAAACTCTAGCTGCGCAGGCATACCGCCAGGTCGCTGCCAGTAAGAATCAAGGATTGGTAATTCACTGAGCGAAAAGATTTTGCCAGCCGAATAATCAATCTCATAGACCGTATCTAGCGACGTTTGCAGACTGCCACCCGCAGGCGTGCGGAGGCTTACCCGATTGGCCTTGTAAAATACCGCCTCACTAACGAAATGTGAACCATCGTTGAATTTAACCTCGGGTCCTGACGTTACGACTCGATCTTGTTGAAAGAAAATCATCCCAAAGATTCGATCCCAACCCACGGAAAGAGTATCTTCGTCAATTCGGAAAAGGACACCTTCTTCGCTGATCTGTTCGATAACTCCCTCAATCGGCTTTAGCTCGCCGTTCGATTGACGACGAATGACCAACCAATCGGCCAAGGGAGAACTCCCTACTAAGTCATCCCAAAAGGCCAGCTCAGCCAATAAACACGGCACGGGTAACCGCCACGCGTGAATGGATTCCATCGGAGCCATAAATTTTTTATCGGTAAAACTTTGGTTCGTAAATTGCAATGAGTTTTCTCGGCCTTGCGTCTGCCAATCGGTATGAAAAAAACAAGAACCATCCGATAACTTAATCTCTCCCTTTTGGTTACGTTCTACCTGGTTAAAATTGATTTCTTTATCCAATCGAATCTTCAAAACTTGTGCAAGCGCTAATTCGACGGGAATACCACCCTGATTTATCGAAATATGATCCGGTGTTAGTTGCACAAGCTCACCCGAAAGCTCTGTGTCTAGCATTTCGATCGAGACTTCAAAACCGGCTGATGCACCGACGAAAGTGGCAACCAGCACTAGCGAAATCACCCATGATTCGATGAAGTGAAATTTTCTTATTAACAACAACATCATCGTTTGCTTCCTTGCTCGGGAATTCCTTGCTCTTTTTGATCGTTTTCTGCACGATCCCCTTCGGCTAAGCGTTGGTAGTAGCTTTCGATAAGACGGCGGTAATGCCCCGGAAAATCGCGGTCGATCCCTTGCGAAAGCCGCTCTCTTTCGGCAGGTGAAAGAGCACCCCAAGGATCCCCAGCAGAAAAACGCTTCCGATCCACTTGGCCGGGGCCTTTGTATTCGCCTGCTCGGCTCTCTTCGGCAGGTGTTCCTGAGGGTGCCGCGTTGGAACTTGCAGTCTGCTGTTGTTTTTGTTGTTGCTCTTCAAGCTGCTTAATCAAGTCATCAAGCTCTTCAATAACACGTTGCTGTTGATCTTGGGTAGGTTGGTTACCTTCTCCCAAAGCTAGTCGTCGTTCAATATCTTCCATTCGGTGAGCCACAATGCCAAGTTTTTTTGGCTCTTCAATTTTGAGCAAATCTCGAATTTGCGCTAGTGATTTACGCCTAGCCAATCCCAAACTTTCTCCGTCGCTGGACAACTGTAATAAAGAGTCTTTTGCCGTTGGATAATCGACCGTCATGTAAGCCGAGAGGGTTTTCAAGTACGCAACCAAATCGCTCGAGTAGGTGGGGGTAGCTTCAAGCCCCTCGCACCAAACGAGACAAGCGTCGTAACGTTCGATCAAGAAATATTGCTCGGCAAGAGCAAGGCGAAGCGACGGTGCGATCGTACCATAGGCTGTTGATTCATCGGATAACCAATCTGGCACTTCAACCACCGAGCCATTCATATGAAGT